>CAIXIX010000186.1 GCA_903919615.1 uncultured Chthonomonas sp. | reverse complement strand
TGTCTGAACATCCTGCCACGTAGCGAACCTGTAGGTGTCGCCGGGGCAAATCTGACCACCGCCGCTGCCAGTACCATGGCTCGTGCTTGTCTCAACAAAAGGAGAGAAGCCTTTCCACTGTCCAATGACGGTCTTAGCAGGATCGTTCATGTTGTTTCTGCGCTCTGCGATTACGATCATGCTGGCCGGGCTGTCGAACGCTGCCTCGTTTGGTGGCAGCCAGTCGTGAGCCGGCATCGCATTGTAGTTGTTAATATAGGACAACTTTGGCGCCTGCTCGTCGCAAAGTGAAACGCCAATCGTATCGCCAGGGCCGCAGATGCGGTTAAGTGGAAGAATGGGATGCGTATCGGATGGGCACAGGAAGATCTGTTCGTTCTTTACGTACGGCTGGATCAAATAGGACCAGTGGATCTTGGCCTTTAGGCTGCCAACTTCCCAGGAGGTCTGGCAAAGTGTGCCATCGTAATCCTGAGCGTACATGTTGAGTCCGAGACCCATCTGCTTGTTGTTCGAGAGGCAGCTTGTTTGTCTTGCCTTCTCACGAGCCTGAGAAAAGACAGGGAACAGGATCGCTGCCAGAATTGCGATAATTGCGATAACGACTAATAGCTCTATCAGGGTAAATCCTCTGCGATTGGCCATGTTTAAGACCCCTTTCATTATCCATTCATGCTTTGCGGACACACGGATGAATTATGCCAATCTAGAGTTAAGGCTTTGTTATAGAATTGTTATCTTTTGGTTAAGAGTTGTTAGCCTTCCTTAAACCTGAGGAAGTGTTTCTAAGGCTGTTTCAGGCCAAGCGCCTCAGCAGGAACTGTGTCTATCACGACCCGCCCGCCTTCCAATCTCCGGCCGAAGCCAAACACATCATCCCATCCCCATACGGAGTAGCCTACGGCGCTCTCTTTGAGGACGGACGCATAATCGCGGAACCAGTTGCGCCGGGATTCTGGTGGGGCATTTAGCGTGTAAACGCCAAATTCTCCACAATACAAAGGAACTCTGTGCTCCCTACCCCAGCCAAGCGCCTCCGATAATCGAAGTTTGAGGTGATCACGATCCCAGCGCTGTTTGCCGTAATCGACGACCCATCCTCGAGCCGTGGGGTCTGTAATTCTGGAGAGTGGCTCTGCCACTGCCTCCGGGCTCGATGGATACGGTATGCCTTTAAGCAGCGGCGGAATCGGTCCAGACCATGTTGCGCCCTGATGTGTGAACGTGAAGGGATCGTAGAAGTGAAATGAGTAGACAATATTGCGATCCGCAAACGGCGTCAATTTCAATAGCCCGCCAATTCCACCCCAATTTGGACCCGTAGCGATGATGGTGTGCCGCGGAGCGCTTTTTCTTATGGCGGCAACAATCTTCTGCTGCAATGCAATCCATTCCGGTTCGTGCCGATCAAACACCGGTTCATTCACAACCTCGAAGAACAGCATCTCGGGATTGATGTGCCGCAGCTTTTCTGCAAGCGCGCCCCAGAAAACTGGGAATCCGGTTGACCATTCGCCGTTCTCCTCAATCCGCGGCTGAACCGTGTTGTGAGGATCGAGGACAACAGCGAGGTCGCCAGCGTTCAGTCTGTGGATCGCCTTTTCAAGCAGCGCGAGGTGATCTGGTATCGGTGTCTCCGGGTGAGCAGGGTCGTAAAGATACTCCGGCGAAAAGCAGAGGCGAACGTGGCGAAGCCCCATGTTGCGGATCATCGCAATCTCATCGTCACTCATGTACGATGTGTAGTGCCCTTCAGAAGTTGTGTCCCATGTCTGAAACCAGCGCGTAATGTTTGCACCCTTGCTCAATCGCTCGAGCCGACTTTTCGGCACATCAGCTGACGCGTTGCTTAGGGCAATGATCGCAAAAAGACAGGTGAACGCGCAGGTGGACGTTATCAGCATCGATTTCATGGAACTTCCTTTCATGACTGTGCGAGTGCGTACAGTCATTCAGTCCGCGCATTCGTCTTACTCAGGTTCCATTATAGGTTGTTGTGCGGGCCGTGTAATCCGCTTAACAGCGTATCCGCCATTTCGCGGATGCGGAGACCGAAGTTTGGTCTACTTCGCTAGCCTCCGTCAACAAGGCGGCTATGTCCGCCTAAAAACCCAACATCGAAAACCTGACACCTGTTCCTAATCACCCCATTGCCGCTTCACTTTTCCTCTGTCCCCAATTGAACCCGTTGCAGATCGAGATCGCGCTCAATGGTATGTAGAACATCGTCCTCAATTTCGCCTTCATCTCGCATCAATACAATCGCTCTATGTTCCGCGGCCAGCAGCTCTTCGTGCAACTTGGAATAGGCCGACCTGTTGGTCTCGCTGGTTATGTTCGATGAGCCATGTACTCGACCCTCAAGGAGCCGCAGTTTTGCCAGATAGTGTTCCCGTAAATGCTCGGAGACCTCGGCCGGCGCCCAACTCTCGTCCGAGAGAATATCCAGTCGGCTAAGCGCGGCCCTCGTACCCTGCAGCCTCGCATTATTCTCTTCTTCTTCTCGCGACCTGTCGCTCTTTACCTTCAGCACGCGAATTAGAATTGGCAGCGTGAGACCCTGCAGTACAAGCGTCACCAGGATTACGCAATATGTTAGAAAAATCATCATGTCTCGGTGCGGGAATGGCGCGCCATTCCCCAGAGTTAACGGAATGGCGAGGGCGGCCGCCAGCGAAAGCCCTCCGCGAATTCCTGTCCACGCAACGATCATGATGCTTCGCCAGGACGGCGCCGGTTCGCGCTGGCGAAGTTTCCGGCTGAGAGCATGTGGTATGTAAACGGAGGCAAATACCCATGCAATGCGCACAATCACGCACGTCAGGCTTATGAGGAGCGCACTTATTACCTGCACCTTTATCGATATGCCCGTGTGTGACTGCAGAATGGATCTCAACTGCAGCCCAACGAGCAGGAACAGGAACCCGTTCAGTAAAAAGACGAGAGTTTCCCAGACTGCCCGGGCCTCCACACGGCTTTGGGGGCTGCGCCCTGTTGCGGCTGTGCGCCCCATGTAGATGCCAAGAGACACTACCGCGAGAACACCAGACGCGTTAAAATTCTCAGCTGTAAAATAGGTTACGAAGGGGATAATTAGTGATACTGTGATCTCAACACTCGGATCATCCAACCTCTTCATAAGGTGAGACGCCAGCCAGGCGATAACCAATCCGATTAATACTCCACATACGCTGACCACAATAAACTGTGCGCCTGCCCGAGCGAACGAGAAGGAGCCAGTAACAACGGCAACGACAGCTAACCGATACACAACCAACGAAACCGCATCGTTAACAAGACTCTCATCCGAGATAATAGTGGCAACGCGGCGTGGAACAGCCATTCGTTCTATAACCGGCATAACTGCGGCTTCGTCTGTGGGTGCAACCACGGCGCCAAGCACAAAGGCAACCGGCCACGATAGTGCAGGAATGGCCCAATGTGCCGCTGCACCCACGATGGCCGTCGTTGCCAACACCAGACCGAATGCCAGCAGAGAGATTGGTCTGATGTTCGCTCGCAGGTCTCGCCAGGAAGTAAAATACGACTCTTCATAGAGAAGCGGAGGCAAAAAGAGCAAAAATACGATCTCAGGCGCCATTCGAATGTGGGGAAGATCTGGTACAAGACTGAGTCCGATGCCCCCAATCACCAGCAGAATCGGATAGGGCAGCGCCAGCCGGCGCGCAAGCGTGACGAGCACAGCAATGATCGCCATTAAGCCGAGAATCAGTTCTGTCTGGTGCTCCAGGCCGTTCATGCCGCGCCCCCTTGTGTACATTGTTTAGCCGCTTGAAGGTTACTAAAGCGCGGATTCCATGGACATTTGATCTCTAGTAGGCATGCGCGTCATCGGCTAGGCGAGCCCAATCTGCTTCGCCCGTAAAGCAGGGTCCACGAACACAAACTCTTCAAGGAGCAGGTCACCTTCCCACTTTGCGGTCGTGGCGAATTCGAGGTCGAATGCTTTCCCGGTCGGGGCAATCACCGTGCCGTCAGGAAGAATCATCTCTCCGGTGAAAGTCCCTGTAGCGTGAGTGATTACGGTGATCCAATCGCCGCTACCCAACTGGATAGGGTATGGGTCGTTGTGGACGTGGATATCGGGGAACGTGCGAACCATCTGTTTAATCATTGCAGCGTGCGCTTCCCGTCCGTTGATCGGTTCGGCGATGCCCATGATGTGAGCGACTATGTCTGGGTGCTGCATCGCATTCATCGCCACGACATCACGAGAGTTGAACGCGTCGTCGCCTTTCTTCATGAGATCAAGGAGATGCGCGGTTCGGCTGGTGTCGAGGGTTGCGGTAGACATGATAGGAATCCTTCCTTACTTAGGTGGTATGACGACTGTCAAGAGGACACCAAATGGAACGCCATTGTTCCTATGCAATCGTCTCCCGTTATCCGCCTACGTATGTATCACATCTTCGACAAAACCGACTTTCCATCCGCAAGGTGATATGTCCGTCCAAGAAACAAGAACCTAAAACCGGGTTCACTGCGCCCGAGCGTGCGATGGAGTCAAGCGGCTAACCATGTATCATATCTCGGCCATGTTCCGGAGGCGCGCATTTGCCCCTCTCCCTGCCTTATCTTGTTTCATAGCGCTAGAGATAATCGGGCTGTGTCCGGTAGGCGGTGCATTGGCCCCTCTCCCGTGGTCTCCACCGTGTTCTCTACTGCGCCCGAAGAATGAGGGACCTGAGCAGAAAGAGGCCCGAGCGTGCGAGGGTGTCAAGCGGGAAGGAGCGACGCACGAGCGGAAAAGAGGGTTCCCTTGGGGGCCGTGCCCACGCGAGGGTGGTCTTCGCGCGTTGCGTATAGCAACTACGGCGTGGAGGAGCGGACAAGGGCATGGGACAAGCCCGACGGTGGTCTCCGCGCGTTGCGCAGCAACTAGGGCGTGGAGGAGGGACCCAAGCGGAAAGG
>CAIXIX010000185.1 GCA_903919615.1 uncultured Chthonomonas sp. | reverse complement strand
GACAGGAGGAGGCCATGATTTTGCAGATCGAACTGGACCCCAAACAGGAAAAAATGCTTCACAGGGAGGCAATGCGACTGGGAGTATCCGCGCAGATTTACGCTGCAAATGTGCTGGAAGCCACGTTGACCCATCGTCCAGATGGTGAGGTGGTACTGGCAGATTTCGATGACATCCTCGACGAGCTTGCAGCGATCGGGAGGACAATTTCAGTGCAAAATTCGCCCCTCGATTGGTCTCGCGACACGATTTACCTCGAGCACGATTAGTGCCTTACCTGCTTGACACAAATGTGTTACTTCGAATTATGCTGCCTGGCAACCCCGACCATGAAATCGTCCGTATGTCGCTACGACGACTCCGTGAACAGAACCAGGATTGCGTTTACTTGACGCAGAATATCGTTGAGTTTTGGAACGTTTCCACGCGTCCAGCGAGCGCTCGCGGGGGTCTGGGTCTCCACATCGCCACAATCGAACAACGATGCGCCCGCGCCCTTCGTAATTTCGACAGGAAATGTTACTCATTTGGCGACAATGGAAATCTGCCGCAAGCACTGGAGCGAAGCGAACTGAGACGGCGATAACTTTGCATGTACGCACAGGCACCGTTACTGTAAAATAGGTAGCTAACAGCTATTGGTTGATATTGTAGATTGATAACGTGTTAGTACGATTAAGATCCGCTAACATTGAATTCGATTTGCAACGGCGATTGGACCCGCAGCGCGAAGCGCATTTCCCTCCGGCGCTGCCGGTTCTTCCCTGCGGTTACGCAGCAATATAGACCTTAGTAACAACAGTGGTCGGCTCTGGAATTGGCAACCCATCTTCGCGCAAGCCATCTAAATGAAATTGAAGCGCGTCGTGGAAGTTCTGTTCGGTCTCCTCAACCGTATCGCCGGTTGCGATACATCCCGGCACATCAGGGCTGAAGGCAGAATAGTTTTGCCCGGCCTTCTCAATAATAACGGCATATTCTTTCAATCTTGCTCCTCCCAGCCGGCCTGTCGGAAGATACTCTTTCGTGTTCCTTCCGCAATTGTATCGCCTGGCTTTCCGGCCACGGTAACGCGTCGATCGGGCGTCTGATGATGCTTGAACTGACGGTGACTGCCGGATTGCCGTGCAAGCTGCCAACCTTCTGCATTTAGGCGCTTTAGCACTTCGGCTACTTTCAAATCGGATGTCCTTCAGATTATTATATGTACAAGCGCTGCAAAAGGCAAGTTGCAAACATCAAGGACCTCATCGACTTCTAAGACCTTCCCCGGGCCATGCGTCCACCACGCATCTATGGAGCGTAGCTATATGCTGCGATGCTCTCGCGACCGAGAAACGAGTACGAATTTGTGATTTCGGCGCATCCAATTCTACAATGTTCGTTGGCGGCACGGTAAACTTCTGCCCGTTCGAGCAAGAAGGAGCAGAACGTTACGCTTTATTCGATTTTGGTAATGCAGCTGTAACGTAACTCAATGTATCTTATTCCTGGCCAAGTAGCAAAGCCACAAAACAGCAGACTGCCAATTACGTGGAGAACAAAGAAATGCACACCATTAATGGTATCTCGTACGGGTCCAATCATCCGGCAGACCTTTCAAGAACGCGAGAGGGTGAGGCGTTTACTCTCATCGAGCTGCTTGTCGTCATTGCCATCATATCCGTATTGGCTGCGATATTGTTTCCAGTATTTTCGCAGGCAAGAGAGAAGGCACGTCAGACCTCCTGTATCAGCAACATAAAGCAGATTGGGCTAGCAGCTGTTCTATACAGCCAGGACTACGATGAGTTGGTAGCTCCTGCAGAAATGCGCCCTTTCACGAACCTTCCAATAACCTGGGCACAGATTCTGTATCCGTATACTAAGAACGATCAGATTCAGCGGTGTCCAAGTGCCCTTGATAGATCTCATGTGAGCCTGTGGCTCACAAATCCAGCCCCCGCTGGCTTTGTGAATCCAACGCACCTGGATTACGTCATGAATGCTCGGGCAGGATATTGCGAATATTACACGCTTGCGTGGGCGCAGATACAAACACCGGCGAGCCTCGTGTACGTAACGGATGGTGGCACTCAGGCCAACACAACTCCAATTGGCGGGCACTATATATCGTCGACTTCGCCATATAAATCAACCTCCTACTTGTTGGAAGATGTGTCAGGAATGCCCAACTGGCCGGCTTCCGCTGCATTTGTCACTTCTGGAAATACTGAATGGGCTGCGCCAATCTTACGACATACAGGGCTCACCGACACACTCTTCTTTGATGGTCACGCAAAAGCAACGCATGCCGATCAATGGTATTACCCAAGTACTCCCTGGCTAGATCCCAACCAGAGTAATTGATCGCTTGCGATGCTTCACACCAGTCGTACACAGGTGGATCGGTTGCTCGATGCGCGTGAAGATGTAACCTTAAACACGCTCCAGAAGGCCGCCGCTATCGTCGGCAAAAGGGTCGTTGTAGAACTGGTGTGAGAGGTATCCACCGTCGCCGTTCGCCGTCATCTACCCAAAATCGTACAATGGAGCTGAGGAGGATCAGACCATTGGCTATACCTTTGTTAGACATTGAAGGGACAGGAGCCGAGATCGCGCCGCGGCTGACCGATTTTGCAGACCGCAGACTGCATGTAATTGTGCTTCCCGCTTCTGAATTACCGGTGCATGATTTTGATATACTTAACTGGCCCCACTTCGATAGTCTAAACTGGCCCCACCTCCATCAATTAGCTGCCATCCTTTGTCCGTTTATATCCGGGCATAGGAGGGCCGTGTGGATAGGAGAGCCAAGGTGGAATTATTCGAAGAGCTGCGCCGCGAGCTTACATATGGTGTAGGTACTGTACGCGGCGTTGCACGCAAGTTTCATGTTCATCGTCGTGTGGTACGTCAGGCGCTAGCTAGCGCTGTGCCCCCGGATCGCAAGGTTCCAGAACGGCCTGCGCCGGCTCTGGATCCGGTCAGACAGTATATCGAGGACATACTGACCGCTGACCTGAAGGCGCCTCGAAAACAACGACACACTGCGCACCGTATTTGGGTTCGTCTTCGTTCCGAAATGCCAGAGTATGCCGTCGCTGAGTCAACAGTTCGCGCCCACGTTCGAGAGCGCAAGGCTGCATTAGGTCTGTCTGGTCGCGAGGTGCATATACCCCAGGTGTACGATTGGGGGCATGAGGGGCAGGCAGATTGGTACGAGGCCTGGGTGGTTCTTTGTGGCGTACATGTAAAGGTACAGGTGTTCAGCCTCCGTAGCATGAAGACCGGAGCTGCATTTCACCGCGCCTATCTGCGCGCGACCCAGCAAGCCTTTTTCGAAGCGCATGAGGCGGCCCTCAAGTATTTCGGTGGTGTGTTCCAGGTGATACGCTATGATAACCTGGCTTCAGCAGTAAAGAAGGTGTTGCAGGGACGCACCCGCATTGAGCACGAGTCTTTCATCAAGTTTCGCTCTCACTGGTGCTTCACCTCAGAGTTCTGTGCACCGAGGCAGCCGCAGGAGAAGGGTGGGATTGAGGGGGAAGCAGGCACATACCGCCGGAACCACTTTGTTCCTGTTCCCGAAGTTAAGGATCTCGCCGAACTCAATCAAATGCTTCTCGCCTCCTGCATAGAGGATCAGTCGCGTATCATTGGGTCCAGATCTGCCCCAGTGGGCGAACTAATGCTAGAGGAACGCGTCCACCTTACGCAGTTGCCTGCTGAGGGGTTCGATATAGCAGAAAGCAAGTCGCCTACCGTGGACGGTAAGAGGTGCGTTAAACTCGTCAACGTCTGGTATTCGACGCCGTTACGTCCCGGTGCCAAAGTTACAGCGCGTGTGCTGCCTCATTCTGTTGAGGTGTGGTACGCCGGTAAGCTTGTGGCACAACATGAGCGCAGCTACACGCACGGTCAAGAGATTTACGATCTGAACCACTATCTTGATGTGCTGGACAAGAAGCCCGGAGCTCTTCCGGGTTCATTGCCGCTTGCGCAATGGCGCGACGCAGGTCTGTGGCCCAAGAGCCTGGATGTTTTACACACGTTGTGGCAGAAGCATCTCGGTCGCCACGAAGGCACGCGTGAGCTTGTAGATCTGATACTACTTGCTCCTAAATTTGGTTGGCCGTCGATCCGGTCGTCTGCAGACCGCGCTCTGGAGTTCGGCTGCACCGATGCAAGCGCTGTTAAGTGCCTGGTGACTCAGGGCGGACAGCCAACACAGATGACACTGCTTTCGCTTGAGGATTTAGGTGTGCTCAGCACATTCGACCGCCCTCTGCCGATTATGGACGGTTATGACCAACTGCTGACAGAACCGAACTCAGACGTAAAGGCGGTGGCATGATGACAGAACAGACGCATGCTCTTCATGTATCACAGGTGGGCGAGCACTGCAAATTACTACGCTTACCCACTGTTGCTCTGAGCTTCGAGAGGTTGGCGCAGGAGGCAGTTCGAGGTAAACACACGCATCTTCAGTATCTGGAGGCCCTGCTTTCAGCGGAGGTACAAGAGCGCGAAGCCGGTACGATTGCTCGCAGACTCAGCGAAGCTCGTCTTCCAAGAGTAAAGACCCTCGAAGAGTTTGACTTTTCAAAAGCCGTGCAGCTGTCGCCAACCACGATTATGACGCTCGCTGCAGGCGGATACCTGGCACGCTGCGAGCCGGTACTGTTCCTGGGTGATTGCGGGACAGGAAAGACCCACCTGGCAACGAGCCTGTGTGTCGCTGCGTGCCGTCAGCGCAAGCGTGTGCGCTTTACAACAGCTGCGGGATTGGTTAACGAACTGCTGCAGGCCCAGCACGAAAACCAGTTAGGTCGCGCCCTCATGCGCTGGTCTCGATACGACCTTGTCTGTATTGACGAACTCGGGTATGTCCCACTGGCGGAACTGGGTGCTGAATTGCTGTTCCAGGTGATATCAGAGCGCGCCGAGAAGGCATCCGTTATGATTACGACAAACCTGCCGTTTTCAGAATGGACGCGCGTTTTTACGAACGCAAGGCTATGCAAGGCGGTCTTGGACAGGCTCACGGATAGGGCTCACATCATCCAGACAGGCAGCGAGTCCTATCGCTTTCGCCGGACAATGGAGAAGCTCGGAGGCGGGGCTAAACCCGCAGAAGCGTCACGTGACGCTTCTGGACACAAAGATCGGGGAGGACAAGATACCAGCACATGCGATGCTGAAGCATCACGTGACGTATCAGGAGGTAACAGCTGATGCCTCAACACAGACTTCACGCTTCAGCAGCCGCACGTCAAGCTGCATATCGTGCGCGGTGTACAAGAGCCCGGCAAGTGGAACTCGCTTCAAAAGGATTGCCGTCCCTCCCGGCAATCTCCACGATCCCGGGGTGGCCTCGCTGGAACGCTGCGATTGAGGCGGCACGCGAACTGGTCGAACGTACCGTCGAAGAGATGCAAGAGTACTTCGATGATCGCTCAGAGGACTGGCAGGAGAGTGAACGAGCGGAGCAACACCAGGAGAAGCTCGACACAGTACAGACATTGCTGGATGCGTTCGGCGATCTGGCATTCTAGAGCCGACCCGGGCCCGATTTCAGATCGCACGATTTTGCCTCCGCTCTCGGGCCTCCGGCCCGTTCGCTCCGGCAAAATCGACAATCGCACCGCTGTGTTGTACGCGGCCGACCACGAGAAAGGAGACAGATAACAGCCCGAACGACTTAACTCAGGTGGGGCCAAAATAAAGTATCGAAGTGGGGCCAATCCGGGTTGTCAAAATCAGGTGCATCCCGATAACCGTCCGATTGCAAAGGTTTTGGCGGAAATCGCGGCAACCGATGGCCCAAACGAAGCGGAGCCTCTGCCAAGCGATTTCACGGATCATCTCGATCATTATATTTATGGTGCGCCCAAGCGGTGACACCGGTGTTCGCCGGCCGGATAAAGGTTACAGTCTGGTGGACTGCATATCCATGGGCACGATGAAGAAGCTCGGAATCAGACAAGTCTTAACTAACGATCACCACTTCGAGCAAGAAGGATTTGCAATCCTGATTAGCAAATAATGGCGCTCACCGTCCTCAAAGACCTTCCCCACGCTATATGCCACGCTGCAAATTGCCGAATTACCCCGTTACCCATTTCTCCTCTGCCTCAAAGACTTCAACGTCCCCATAGACATCAAAGACCTGAACGTCCACACCCGTCCTACGGACGCCAAGTTACCACTTTACCCACTTACCGACTTATGCTACCCTTGGAAAATCTCAGCAACGTGTCTATCCAGCAGCGCCGGGTCCGGGCGAAATCGCTGAGGAAGCGTGACAAGCTGATGGTGGAAGCGCAAAACAGCTCCGCTGAGTGACGGATCGCCGGAAGACTCGCGAAGCAGCGGACTGACCAAAACCATAAGCTCCGGCGTCACGGTGATCAGTCCTCGATCATAGGCTCGGTCCAGAAGAACATTCAAGCAAAGACCATTGCGAGGATTAACTCTGTTATTGATGTCGCGAGACCAGGGCACAATGTGGCTTGCATTGAGAAGTTCGGGAACTGAAATACCCGATATGCAGCACCGCCGCTCATAGGCCGTGACCACCGCTGAGCGAAAGAAGCTCTGGTTAACACGTATGCGTACCATGGCTTCTCGTTCTGCGCCTTCGGCAACGATGTCGGAAACGTCTATTCCAGTGCACTGCTCGATCGGTCTGCCGATGATTCTCGAGAGAGCGGCCTCGCTCTCATATGCAAGTCGCTCCCAGTCGGCTACAAATTCGTTCCACACCTCCTGGTCGCCTTTGCTTCCGTTTCCAGCGCCCTTAATCCCACGCTCTTTAAGCTCTGGATCCAGACTGGCAAAATTGGCAAGTTTGTAGGATACGGCGGACGGAGTTCGTCCAATAAAACTTGCAAGCTCGATTATCTCGGGGTTACGGTTGTGGATTCGGCCGAAGGGAATCTTGCAGTAGAGGTTGAATGCAACAATCAGTTCGTCGTGACTCCAGCTGTTTCGTGGCATATCGCCTTACCTTCCGCGGAGCGTTGTGTTTGCGGTTTCGCTTTCAACATTTCTTCCCACGGCAACAGTGACATTCCGAAGGCAGAACCTCAATCGCGACGCCCAATACCTGCGGATCCGCGAAAATCAGAAATACGACAGGGATCAGCCGCGCAGGAAATCCGGCGAGCCCGAAGCTGTCTAATGCTCCCTGTCGGACGGATATTCAGTAGTTCTTACGACGTCACGCCAAAGCTGCGGGCATTGTCCATCGCTGTGGGTGACGCTGGAGCGCCCTCAGTCGTCGATTAAGCAACGCTGCCGTGCTGGCCCTACGCGTCGTATATTAAGTGGCGAAGACCGACTAGTGCAACGCGAGCCTTACCGGTGCCTGCCCACTGCGGTCAATTACCCAGCGATATGAAAGGGCGGCCGACGCCGTATCGTGAGTGCAACGACGAGCGTTGTTGCAACTACGACGCCTGGCGGTATCTGTAGATGTCGAACAAAATGCGCAACAACTATAGAATGTTGTTAGGAAAGAAGCCCAGGTTCGGTTCATCTGGGTTTCCAACGAGTAGGCCACGATCTAACAGGCGATTAAATTCCTCGCACGCTGTCTCTGGAACCATTGCGCAACTGTGGCAGGCAGCAAGGTTGCATGAAGAAGGGCCTTGACCGTTACGACCGCCCACGTCACGGCAAACTGGGTCTGAAGAACACCACTGCGCGCCCTCGAGCGCACGCTGAATTACAAGCGGCAGTCGGTCAGCCATACCCATTCGTACGAGCCCGCCCATTGTACCGTCAGAATCTCCTGCTGCTGTGTAAATCAGCACCCCTAGCTCTTTACCATCTGGTGAGCAGTACAATCTTTCTCTCAACGCTGCCGTCTGGTAACCACACTCGTACACAAGTCGGTTCATCACTATATGCGCAAAGGTGTGCATCATAACGAATTGTGCCGCGTTTTTAACGTCGACGCTTTGCCTAGTCTTGGCAAAGGCCCCGTTTCTGAGTAGGACGGCTAAACGTTGTGCTATCGCGCTTTTCTGCGATTGCTTCCATTCCTCAATAGCAGCCGAGTCGAATTGAACGAAGAATCCTTCACCAAGAGCAACGTAGGCGGGCAGCCAGTCTTTCACGGTTTTCGCCCACATGAGCCGCTTTTGTTCATCGCGAGGCGCAGTCCCTCCACTTGTAACACGTGAAAATCCCGACAAGACCCGTGTCTCGCGCAGTTTTGGCACAAGATTCACTCTGGCAAACCGGGTACGCAGGTGTATACCGTATTCATCCAAATCGGTTGGGTCGATGACTAGGAAGGATGGAGTATCGTCATCATCTCGTACGGATTTACTGGGGTACATTGTACAACTCGAAAGTGTCGTGAATTCTTTGCCGCGCATAGACTGGCGCCAGAAGTCAATTGGGTCGTTATCTTGTAGGTTTCCCGCAAAGGCCAAAGCGCGCCTCAGGTCCAAATCAGTAATCTCGTTAAGCTCGGCACCATACTGTGCGCGGAGTGCCTCGACCGGATCTGCGCCAATCGCGGAAGCAATTTCGGCCACGGTTGACGCACCTACGGCGTTCCAAGTAGCTACGAGCTCGCTAAAGAACTGTCGAGCACTTTGTTGCTCGGGAAGATATAGCGAGCTCGGCGTGTTTGGGAAGTATATGTTGCTAGACGTTCTTAAACTTGCTCGCAGCGGCTCAGTGCAATGTTCGCCCCTACCAAATGAACCCAGCCATGGCTTTTTGCCCTGGCACAGGAACTTCTCAGGACTTCCTGTGCGATCACTTGACAACGCCGGTGCGGTCAAAGCTTTGGATAGGTTTGAGTCCGACTCATCTGCGCCGCCGAGCACGCCCTGAAGAGACCTGTTCTCGCCGCACTCGCAGGTGATTCGCTGCGCCGCAAGCCCAAATCCACCCGATTTTGTTAGCCTCATCTTTTTTGTGCATCTTACACTCGCAGACCGGTGCACCCATTCGCGCCATGGGAAATCCTGCAGATGGCCTTTTGAGCAAACTGCGACAATTGGCACCTGTTCCATATAGGAGCGTCTTCTTAAAGCTGTACCCGCCGGAGAACACTCGGGGCACTGAACCCTTCCCGTCCCCAGCGTGCTGCTTTGCATTAACATCCGACAAAACGGACAGAAGTGCCATTCCGGAAACCTTAGGACGGGAATCCGGCGGCCGCCGTCCTTACTCGGAGGCAGCCTGAAGTGGCTAACGCCAAGTCTCATCTCAAGGCGCAAATCCCTAATACAGAATTCGTTTTCTGAGTTCTCAGCACAGAAGCTTTCCCCTTCCTTGAACCAGTGGTCAAGTCCTGCGACAATCACAGAGGTGCCACTACGAGTAATTGTCATAGCGCCAACACCGCTGGCGGAGACTAGGTCGCCGCGACGAATTGGTCCTTCAGACAATTTCTTCCTCCTCATCGATGTACGCCTGAGAAAAGGCAAGCTCACAGGAAGCATCTACGTTTCGCATGCTGTTAGGCGTAGCCCACGGCATCGTAGTTCTCGCGCCCTGTTCTAGCGGGTTACCGGTCGGTGATGTTAACAGCGCATCCTGCTGGTTTACGGAGCTAATCCAATATTGGGGAGCGCCATATTTCCATTTTCGCAGCCGCTTGTTTGCCACAGCGCGAATTGCTTCCGTTTGTTCTCTCGCAAATCCGCACCGTTCAGCTCTGTCTATCATGTAATTCACGAACTCTACGATTTCGTCTCCCGGAAACGGATTTGGACTTGCCACTTCCGCCTCCGTCCCAACAAGGCGTACGAACGCGGCGTAGATGCCGTGCAAGGCTCGTTCTAGAACTGGTTCGGAGAATGGCGTTACGCTTGTCGGTTCAACTTGGGCGTAGAGCCTCTCGTGGTATGATCGAAATCGTTCGAAGTGCGACCGGTCACGCGCACGGTCAGCCGCATAGATTGTTACAACCAGACCTGGCGCGATGGTCCAGTTTCGGCCGACGCGACCTGTAACCTGAATATACGTTGCGGTTGTTTTTGGTTGTGCAACTACACACATGAGCGAAAGCCTGTCAACGTCGATGCCCACCTCTATGATGTTTGATGCCAGACAGACGCCTACGCTGTCCCTCTTTGAGTCTGTACGCTTGACCTCGAGCGCGTTCAAGGCAGCCGGAATTTCATCATTTCTTAGCCTACTCGTGAGCTCACGAGGCCGATATGCCATGCGGATAGTGCGCGGTTCCGCGCATCGCCGCTTGAGGACCGTTTGGCGATAATCCGGAACATCGGACTGAAACAGAGCAATCGCATTTCCAAGGTCGCGGAGGCTGTTAAAAAAAACTAGCATCGTCCACCAAGGATCTTGCGCCTCTCTGCAAACGCTATTGGTCACGGAGTGATCGCAGGATCGCGGCCCGGTGAGAAATCGGCAGTCGCTTTGCCGGCACGGGGAGTTTGGGTCCAGTCCGTCAACGAGGTCAAGAGGGCTTTGAAGCAGTGATGAGAACGTTCGCACGCGCGCCGTCTGTCCTGAAGTGTATCCAGTCGGATGTACTCCGACATACATTCGGCCACGCTGTAACGATCCGTCGTCGTTGTAAGCATATCTAGCAAAAAACGAATCGCCTGCATCCAGGCCTGGCGGGGGGAAAAGTTGCACGTCTTGTCGCCCAAAGAGCGCGCGACACTGTTCTCGATAACGGCGAATGGTAGCCGTTGAACAAACAATCTTCGGACGGATTGCGGAATCGGACCGGGTATCGGTGCACAGTTTCTCAACTAGGCCCTCGTACAAGCCTACCATCGATCCAAGTGGGCCAGAGATTAGATGCAATTCGTCTTGAATTATCAGACCAGGGGGAGTGTGCGTTCGCACAACCGGCGAATCTGCTCTCTCTCTGCCTAGTCCAAAGAGTGACCTTGCGTCTGGGCAATAGTGCATTGTTGCGAATTTGTCGACGGTGCCGACGACTAGAGAAGGCGGCGAAAGATAGATATCCTCGTCTATGAATTCTACCGGTAAAAACTGTCGTCCAAAGTCCGGCCCGCTGAATTCGCATTGGATGTCAGGACATACATATTTAATAGTCTTTTGAACTCTCACTGCACCGTGAATAGCTCCTTTTTCGGCGCTGGTTTCGGCTCCGCACCACGGACAGTTGCTCAGAACAAGCAGGTTTCCATCGGTGACCTTGCCTGTTTGGATCAGGTCATTCCACAGCCCTATTGCATCTGTACGCTTGTTCGGCGTCACGTCGCCGCCAGCCCAAATGCCGATGCTAAAACGCGCGTTCCCAAGGAGGCTCAGGTTCTTAGACCTGAGATATTCCATAGCGCATATCAGCGAGGAGGCGCGCTGTAGCTGTTGTTGTGTCAACAGTCTCAATGTGTATCGCATTAGTACGTGTGTGCCGACGTCCTGGCGGTCACGTAAACGCCGGTAAAACATCGAGAACGCCGCTAGTCCCAGATATGCTTCTGTTTTGCCTCCGCCGGTCGGGAACCATATTAGTTCAACGGTCTCGCGCTCACTGCAGGTGGGATCCACTGCCGAGCGCAATGACATGAGCAGGAACGCGATTTGAAACGGGCGCCAGTAGCGAACAGCCGTCTCTTCGGGTCCCTCGACTTTTGGGTGGTTTGCGTAACTAACCTTGTTATTGGTGCGCATCATTGGACGTCGCAGTCGCGACCGACTTCCCTGAAGCAGCATTGCGTGATTGGCGAGCGCGAAAGCAACGAGGACATTTTGGTTGTCGTCACGACGGAGAAAGGCTATACCTTCATCCATTCTGGCCGCACACGTCTCGCAGTAGTCCAGGTGCTCAGCGCCAACGGCAAATTCATTGCTGAGGCCCGCGAGTCTCGTACGCGATCTTTTTATCCATGTTCGGTATTCCGTAACGACCTCTTCAAGTTCAGCGAAGCCCTCGTGGGCTGCGCTGTCAATCATTGATAGAGCGTTCATTGACACCCTCAACGCCGTGCCGTCGGCGCGCACTAGATCAGGTGTCGTGCTTGCTGTCTCGTAGGTAGGTAGACACTCTGCTGAAAGGCTCAACGCGTGTCGGTCAGCATGTACGCCGTCCCAATTGGCGGCGCAACCGTGGCCAACCGCAAACGTCTCGCTGTCACGATACAAGAGGGCAAGGCTTTGTTCTTCTTTATCCATCTTCTCTTGATCAATTCGTGGGTACGGAAGTATGACCGCCTTTGGTTCGCCATTTTCGTCCGTGAATTTGACCTTGACGTGGGTTTGAAACAGGCATGTATCGGCTACGGACTGGCCGACTGGCGTTTTGTTGATTAGGACGGCGGTAATAAGACGTGCACCTGGAGGCGTTCCGTGTTGTTTCCGCGTGAACAGTTGGACCTCGAGTGTGACGGTATTGCCGCCGGCGCGTATGTCGTGACGAATACACGGAACAAGCGCGCCATCGTGGGCCAGCACGTCGGCGCACAGGAAATCTGTAGCCGTCTCTACGGGCACCCTGAACCACCATAGCTGCTTAAACGTCTTCTCAGGCCCGTCGGGGTCCTGGTTGTGCCTGGTTCGTTGGCGCACTGTTGCCGTGCGCGATTGATACCGTCCGCCGCTCGCTTCGACCCGAATCGTGTGCGCTCGTGAGAGGTCTGCCAGGAAGCTGAGACCTAAGCTGCTCGGTTGGAATTCGTTGGCACTATCCAGGCTAAAGGCTCGGTAATCGTCTGACGCGTCGTCCTGGCTGTTCGGAACGGTTCTTTCGCGCATTGCATTGAATTCGGCCTTGTCAGCCTCATCTAGTTCGATGGCTGGATCCCCAACCGGGTTTGCGCCATCAACGGCTTCGTGCGTGATCACGGATCGGGCTCCGACTGGGTATAGCACTCCTACGCCATATCTCTGATTAGGAGGTTCGCCACGAAGTATCTCTTGGGGCTGTTCTTCGATGTCGCCAGAAGTGCTCGCGCACATTTGGGTTACGGGTGCGTCGTCGTAGACTTTAGCGTCTGAAAACTCGATTGTTGCGCCGTTCGGATCCGGACCTACGATTTCGGCTCGCAAAGCGGCTACTATAAGATCTCGATTAGCCACGTGGTTGATTGCCACTATTTTCCTCCAATCAGCAGGCTCTTTATCTCGTCCCGAACTGCTTCCAGTGCAAGAATTACAACCCTATTCGTAGCTCGTGTTAGCGCGACATACAGTAATGAGGCATGCTCCGCATCGCCGAGCTTATCCACATCGGTTATCACAATACATGGTGCCTCAAGGCCTTTAAATCTGTGTATGGAACAATACCTGATAGCCTGATAGTCTTGATTATACGGCTTAAGGCGGCTCTTCCACGGCTCTTGGATAATTTGGCTAGCACAACACTTCTTCACGCTTACTGCAGACAATATCACAATCTCCGCTGGGCTAAAATGTTCGTCGCGAAGCGTAGTTAGAGTACCGATAAGCATGTCCTTTTCATCTCGCTCCGATCTGTAGAACAGCAGCGTAGGAGGCAACCCGTCGTCTGGGCGACGGAATCCCGCGTAACCGGGTTTGACTCGCCCGAGAAGCTCTGCCCATTGACCCACGCGGGGCGTATTCCGACAATTTCGGCGAAGTGGGTGTCGATATGCGGGCGAGCCCGCAGCGGCGCAAAAGTCAACCGGATCGAACATGCTGCGTTCGAAAGTTCGCGATTCACCGAAAATGTTTTGTTCGTAGTCGGTGAACATCAACCAGCGACCATTTTTTATTCCTCCAATCAGCAGAAGGTCCAAAACGTCGATATATTCGCCGCGGTAGACGTCCTGGGCTTCATCAACGATCAGCGTATCGTATTGATGTGCGTCGTCGGCTTCGTTGACTAGCCGGTCGAGAGCACTGTTGACCAACGCGGGCCAGAATGACGGATTCGGCTCGTCGACGTATGCAGTGTCAGTTAAGGCGAAGAGAAGGCCATGCACGTTATCGACTGTTACAGTTGACATATCCTCAAACTGCGCCCGCATCCAGTCCCGAAGAAGCGTGTTGAAGCAGAGCAGCAGCACGCGTTCGCCCCGATTTGCGGCCCGCCTGGCAGCCTCGAGAGCGAGAAGTGTCTTACCAGTCCCAGCTAGGCCCTGGTACATGACCCTCATGTTACATTCCGCCACATCGAGCGCGTCGAATTGTTCGTCCGTGTATCGTTTAAGCTCCGCCGCGGTCTGGCGTGCCCTATCCTTAGGTGTTTGGTACATTTCAAGCTCAGGCCGCATCAACCCCAAGATGCTGGCTGCTTGTTCATCGGAAAAATCGTGCGGGATTATCCGCATCTGCGTTGTGGCCTGTAGCTTCCGTACAGATAGATCTATTGAGTTGACGAAGAGTTGTGAAATGGGTCGACTATTGAATTCGTCGCTGTATATTTGTTCATGTGGCTCCCACTCAGTTGGTGCCTTACGGAAATCTTGAGTGGCGATCACCCTTGTGAAAAGCACCGCGAAGCCAAACGCCACCGCGCTGAGCTGTGGGAGCGCGGCAAGTATCCTTGAACGCAAAGAGAACATGTCGTCCCGCGCCGCCTTGAATGGTCCCGACGCGCTGGGAGCGAGGCGCCCGAGTTTCCAGACGCCGTCGCTATCGCGCGACGCGGTCGCGCAATCTTTTACGGATAAACACAAAATACCGTGCCCTGGAACAATCACCACGAAGTCAATTTCGCCCATAAATCTTGTGGCGTGGGCGGGCAAGTCATAGGAGTGAAGCACTATCCAGGATCTGGTGTTCGGATCATCCCGAATTCGCCCGAAGACCGTCACTTCTCCATCGCTTCTTGTGCCGTCGTGAACGACGGGCGGAATCATTCTGGCCATTCGCTACTCCAACAGCCTTAGGAGGCTGGACTCCGGCACGGAGGCGCACTCAGAAACGACGCTTTCAACTTTAACAACCGTAAGGATTCCAGCGTTATCGTCGCCTCCCAAATCAAAACGCCCGCTGGACGTCAGCACGCTAACATCCATCGCTTCTAGACGGGATTTAAGGCGATCTTTAATTCGCCTTCCGGCCAGCTGGTGGTTAGTCATAATCGTAACCATAACGTTCCAGTATTCCGAAGTTGAGGCTTGCAGGCCAATCAGGGCCATTATTGCTTCGAAATCCGTCTTGTTATTGGGCCTTATGAAAAACGGGGAAATCCAGTTACGGATATTATATGGCTCTGCTGTTGGTGCTCCATGGGCACGCAGCCTTAACGAGACCGCTTCGAGGCTTGATTTGGAAACCAGACCGCGGAGCAGGTTTTTCCAATGGGACTGCATGCCGCGAAATGTTTCTGCGTTCGAACCAAGCAGTACGTCTGCTACCGACACGACGTGCTGATGATTACCGCGTGAATAGACTATGATGTGATCGCCAGGGTAGACTTCAGCACCACGTTTTCTTGCAATATCAATCTGTTGACCGTCATCTAAGTTGCCGACGTCTACAATGTCAACCAGTTCCCGTAAGGGCGCATATACGACGGTGTCACCGCTCATTGCAAGCATTTTCGCCTCGACAAGGGCCGCGTATCCTGAACTGTCGCGCATTTGAGAACTCGTAATTGCATCCCAATAATCGCGTCTGGGCGTCCATTCGTCAGCGTTCTCTTCAGGGGCTACGAGCTCAACCGCGTTTGGCTCCTGAATTTCTGGCACAGCTGCCTGCGCATCATAGCCGACGCGCCACCAGCGTTTGTCCAGTTGCGACATCAATGAAATCCTCGGCAGGAAGTCGGATTTCATCCATGGGTAGAGCAGCCAGTGAACGTCCGCTGAACGACTTGCAGCAAAGAGGCTCTCTGGATGTACGGCTATCGAGCCGATAACGTAAAGCCGCGGTAAAATTCTGAGACCACAGGCATCGGCTCCCTTGGACGAAACTACGGTTAGGGTTTTTGCATTTCCAGCGGACTTGAGATGTTCTTTGACAGAATTTACCCACCGCGGCTCTGCGATTACAACGGCCGAGCCCCATTCTGGCGACGCTACGATGCTTCGTAACAAATCTCGATAAGGCGATATATATTCCTCCGACAGGGCCATCCGCGCTTGTCGAAGCCGGACCAGCTGCTCAACGACCTCAGGCGCGTTTACTACCAGATTGAGTGATGCGTCGTCGAAACAGCTAGGTGAAAGGAGCGAATTATAACTTTCGTGGCAAGAGGGTAAAACTGAGTGATGAATTGCGAAGGAGAGGTGCCGCAATTCCCTATCAAACGTTCGCCAGAATGTTGTTTCTGGCGGTGGAATTAGCCTTTGAGTAGCCGTTGCCTCCAGGCGAAATCTCGCAATCGCTGGTGCCATTGCGACCTTGTGAACGGTAATACTACATTCGGCAGCGGTCGAGTATACAGCTGTTAGCTGTTGCGTTTGGGTGCCTACCATGAGAATTCCCCTTCAAGCGCACATGCTCGATATTCAGACGCACAACTCACTGCTGGGAAGGTGAGGTTCTTCGCTTGTCCGAAAACATTCTGCAAAATTGAGACAGCTTGCGAATTGACTTCACAGCTCTCTGTCCGGTCAATTACGGCGATCCAGCTCGACTTTGGCCACCGCATTCTATTATTGAGGAAGGCTCTAGCACCATCGAATACCACAAATTTCGGGGAGCTCTGTTCTGTTTCTGATTCCTGAGGCGTCCTCTCTGTCACGATGTCGGATCGGTACGCAACACAATCGTTACACCGCGGCCGAAGGATATCAGAAGCGCGGCACGCTTTAGTTGAGTCCAATTCAATCTCAAATTCAGCAGCCTCCGTTTTCAGACGGCCCTTGTGTCCGCAGATTACCACCTCCAGATGCGCCCCGCTTACAAATCGAGCCGCTTTTGCTTGGCCAAATACACATGCGATGACCTCGATTCCGTGAATGTCTGCCAAACACCTTCCGCCTGGCAAAATTGCGTGAACGTCTTCATATTTATCAATTGGCAGTACAACCTTTGATCCAATCGGAAGTTGGCCACGGCCGGACCGTTTACCGGTTATCGCAATCCTCGTCAATCCATCCAAATTGTTCAGCGGAGTATCTGTGACAATACACTCGTAGGTGGTGTTATCCCGCGTATAAAGTGCTAAACTGCCCGGCACCAGTTCCAAGTCGCGGCCAGTTGCCTCTGCGGAGAGTAAAGTGGAATGGGAAATTGCTCCAAGGGCGACGCATATCGCTGCATACTCGTGCGCAGGGACGATAAGTGCTGCCCTGACAATTGTGTCAGTGGTAACTGATGACGCGGCAACAAACTCTCCAAATACTACGTGCTGTCGTGCCCAAGCCGGTAATTCCGCCAAGCTAGGAGCCTGTCCTAGATTAAATCTAGCAGTGTAGTTGACGGGATACCTTTGTCGGTATTGCCGTCGTCTAGGTGCCCACGCGTCGCGTGTGCGGTTGAATTTGGCGTTCTGTTTGTGCTTTTGGCTCGATATTGGCTG
>CAIXIX010000184.1 GCA_903919615.1 uncultured Chthonomonas sp. | reverse complement strand
CTGAAATAGTTATCAAGATCTTGAGCCACTCTGTCGCGCTCGAATAAGGGGTCCAGCCATTCGAAGGCATCTGGATTCGAACCAAAGTGCTCCCAATGGGACTTGAGAATTGCCCAGATGTACGGAAAATAAAAGACACCTACGCCGTTTGGTTCACTGATCAGAATGCGCAGTCGAGACATTGATTATCCTGTTCATACGGAATATGAGCGGTAAAAGCAAGTTGAGCCAGGCTTCATCTACCTGCATGGGTTGTGCGGCAACTGGCAGCACATAGTTGAATACGCAAATGCGGTTGGTGAAGTAACCAATTGCCCACAAGACCACGAATTGGACGAGATAAGTCGGAACCAGTGCGATTCATTCCTTAAGTGCCTGCCGGGTATGCGAGACTTGGACGGTTGATTAGCGGAGGGAATCTGCAAATCGTATCACGTGAGATACCAATTACCATTTGCAGCGCAACTTAAAGCGCGTACAATCAATGGTATGCACCTGCAACACATGCGCACATTGCTGGCCGGTGACTATTCGAATTATAGCACCGGGAGCTAGTGCTGTCAACGAGTCGCGCTTCCCCTGCTTGCGCCTCTGCACATGATTGTGTTCCTGCTAGCATACATATTTCACGAAGGGTAGCGGCGCCGTTTGCTGAGCCTGTCCATTACGAATTTCATGAGTAATTCGCGCTAGCGCCACTGAGTAGGAACATACATGATGTTTTTTCTGAACATGATCATGTTGAACTCTTTGGTTTCTGGCGCGGCTACCTGAAATCGTTCGGCCGGCCTCTCGTAGCCAACCTCTGCAACGGTCGATCCCGTGCCGTCATCCAAGGAGATCGCGCATCGGGCTTCAAACCAACCGGGAGCCAGAGGCAGTGATTCTATGCTGGCAACCAGTATATTCTCACCCACGTTAATACTGTACTGATGATCACCATATCCGTCGATGAGTGTAGCAATAGGAGCTATATCACCCTGGCCTATCTCGACGGCGATCATCACCATGTCGAGATACTCGCCAGACTGACATACAATCTTGATTTCTGCGGGGCCGGCCGGCTGCAGCTCGCCGCCGTTCGGGGCATATATCGCAAAGGATTTAATTGTGACAGAATCGTGTGTCGCGCCAACGATCTCCTTCGTGTCCTCGATGTCCTCCAGTGGTCCATTAGGTTCCGATGTGACGAAAGTTGGCGCCGGCCTTGACTTCGCCTCTGATACCACCACGATTGCTGTGTCGGCATAACCTGCTTCGTCATCAGTCTCACCTGGAGATATCTCGATCAGGTCGCCCAACGGATCAACCTGAGAGCCACCCATCAGCTCATCTGCGCGTACATCCATCAGCTCATGATACAGTTTGAGCGCCTTGATCGTATCCCCGAGCATCCGCTGGTTACCCGATTCAAGAAGCAGTGTCTCTCGGCACATCGTCTGTACTGTGTACAGCTCGTGCGAGCAGTAGAGGATTGATCCGCCTTCGCTGCGGTAACTCTTGATAAAGTTCTGAAATTTGCGTCTGAATCGCAGGTCTCCGCCACCCAAAGCCTCATCAACGATGAACAGGTCTGGTTTCAGACAGGTATAGATTGAGAACGCCAGGCGCAGCCTCATTCCAAGACTGTAGGTGCCGACTGCTGCATCAATAAAGGATCCAATTTCGGCGAACTCGATTGCGGCCTCAGATTGCTTTTCAATTTCCGCTGGTGGGCACTTATGAAGCGCCAGTTGAGTCAGGATGTTTTCGCGGCCGGTTTGAACGTAATTGAGCCCGCCATGGGCATCCATAAGCGCCACTTTGTGCGTGTAAAGTCGGATGTCACCAGCTGTGGGCCGCATTAACCCGGCCACAAGATTTATAAGGGTGCTTTTGCCGGCTCCGTTTGCTCCGATGACGCCAAGGACTTCCCCCCTGTACAGTTTAAAACTAACGTCTCGCAACGCCCAGAATTCGCCTACGCGAAGTTCGTCCTTGGGCGACTTGCCGGATAGCTCACACCAGACATCAGATATCGCGTATCGAAGAGCAAGTTCGGGTCGCTTACAGAACCTTTTTGAGACGTTGTTAACTTCAAGGAGCAGATCGGTCACGCGCTTATACCAGCGATCTTTCTACAACATAGGGGTGCCAGACCCGGCAAAATACCCAGCCTGCCAACAAAATCAAAGGCCCGGCAGCCATGCAAATGAGTCCCGGAGTAATGCTCCCTTGGGCGCCATAAGCCATGGATCTCGTGCTGTCAAAAATCCAGGCGAGCGGGTTGAACGCATAGAGTTTTGTGGCAAGCGAATCGGGGGAAGGTTTCACAAATATAGGAGTAACAGCAAAAATTATCCAGGGCAAAAATCCCATGATATTGTCGATGTCACGTTTCAGGCTGCTCATTGGCGCCAAAAATAGGCCTATCCCACATCCTATTAGCAGCGTGCCTGCAAAGGAGAGCACGGCAAGCGGCACTGTTGAAACAGGCATTACCTTGAAGAACGCGAACGCGATTACTAGAACGCCAATCCTGATCAATACGCTGAAAGCAGCATCGATGATTGCGGCTCCAATCAGTCCCTCGATCGCAATATTGCTTCGCCGCATAATCATCTGGTTATTGCTGAAAACCGATCTTGTGCCGCCCAGACCGTCCAGGAATGTTTGAGCCAATCCAAGGCCAAACACGCCATAGAAAGGAGCAGGCACCTCGCCGCGCGAATGCGACATCACATTTGCCTTTTGACCAGCAATGAGCACGCAAGCTGTTATAATCGCCGGTATAAACGCCCACAAGAGGCCAAGGGACGAATATCGGTATTTTTGTGCGATGCCGCGCTCAAAAAATCGCCGGGCAGTGGGCCACGACCCTTTTATGTCGCGCGATGCGGCAGCTACAAACAGCCTTTTATCGTGCAGTCGGCTAGCCGACGCATTGATCACGAGTGGTGTCGTCTGTTCGCTGGAATGTCCAGCATTATCCAAAGTCACTGAGCAGTACCCTGTTGTGGCGTGGTATAGGCTGTGCGTGGGTGCAGTAATCGTATCCAGTGGCAGCGAATTAGCTGGCAGATTCTCACACTTATCTCATAATCGAGTATACCACGCCAATCAGACACTTATTTGTAACCGTCATGATCTCCGCTCCTATCGCATGATCGCTCAGACTGACGCGAGAAACCGTGATCGCGCGATTCGAAATCGTGATATTATCTCCCGCATTAGGTACGATTAAGAAAGCGCTCTGCAGAGCGTGGGCTGGGCGAGCGATAACCTGCAATTTTCTGAAAGTGAGATTAGAGATGTTTGAAGT
>CAIXIX010000183.1 GCA_903919615.1 uncultured Chthonomonas sp. | reverse complement strand
GGTACATTTGGGGCGGCTTAGCCTCTCAGAACCGCAGCGGGGTCAGCTCTTTCTATCTGTACGATAGCCAGGGTTCGGTGCGAAATCTGGCAAGTACTCTTGGCGCGATTACCGATACGTATATCTACACCGCCTTCGGGGTGGAACTGCTCGCCTCTGGTTCGACGGTGAATCCGTTCAGGTATGTTGGGTTGTTTGGGTATTACGTTGTGTTCGTAGACCTGTACTACATCCGTGAACGGTGGCTTGATGCGGTTAAGGGCCGATGGGACAGCAGGGATCCGATTGGGTTTACTTCAGAATATTTGGCCCTTTATGTGTATGTGAATAATGAGCCATTATATCGGATTGATCCGTCTGGAGAATCCCCGCCGCCAGGCAAATGGAAGCCCGACCCAAGTCCGGGCCCTCCTGTAATTTATAATCCTGGCTATTGGAATGACCCGAGCAGAATAGGAAACAACAACTGCACGTGTTATGCATATTGCTTTACGTCGCCGTTCCCCGGTTTTCTGCAACCTGGCGAGTTAAGCGGATCGCGCTGGCCCAACAGGGATCCCTCAGGACAATACATCTGTTCGAACCTGATCAAAAACTCACTCGCCGATGGGCTGAAGAGGCCAGGCAAAGGCGACAGTTGCAAGACCGGTTGGCACCTCGTCGCGCTCTACATTAGCCGGGTACTCCCTGATTACCATTGGTACCGACGAGATTCCGACGGCACTTGGAGCGAAAAGGATGGGAATGAGCCGGCAACAAATTGTCTGTGCATCGGAAACGACGAGAACGGTAACGAGATCATCGACCCAGGTGCTCGGATTGGCCAGCAGATTGGCAAAGACGCGGGAAACAGGACCTATTCGGAGTTCTGCGCTAAGCTCTGTGCTCCAAACCAATGGAAACGTGTAAGGTAACATCTGGAGCTGCGCCAGAATAGAATTTTGGCAGCTACGCGCTTATATTTCCAGCGGGAAGCCCACCAAGGGACGACTGTTGTTTTCGTTGCGCCGTCAACGCCGAGACCTGTTGGCAGCTCGCAGAGTAGGGTAGCTTGGAGGAAACCAAAGATGCAGAACGTTCCACACCGTGTCGCAGAAGACCACCTAAGGCGCTTTTATGCGACCCACCTTTACGACCTCGTTATTCCCGATAACCTAGACGCATACCATCGTCAAGATTCCCATGTACCACGCAGTGCCGCCAACCGGGGGCAGATAGTTAACTGGGCCGACCTGAGTTACGATTATTCGACATTTTATTGCGGCTCGTTGAAATTTGGTACGGGAAACTACGGCGCGTTTACCTTCACGGTGCTTGGATCAGTGCCACTTAGCGGCAGCTCTTTCCGAGATTTCTACTTTTATGTAGCAGATGTCACGTCACCGATGTCCAAGTCGAAGTGGCTTCTAATCGCTGCCGGGCGGCGCATATTAGGAGATATGACGACTCCCATCGATGTTGTTAAGCTTGATGTTGCAAGGAAGACCCTGCAGTTCATAGACGAATCCGGCAGAGCTTTTGCTTCGGCCCACATACCAAAGGCGACCGACTTTGCAAGGACGGTTGGTCATCTCTAGCTCACAAGCAGCTCAAACAGAGCCCGCCTGGCTATATGCAAACGTTAGTGTTCGTGGGCCGGACACAGGCTACGCTAGCGTGGGATTCAGTTCGAGGAGGTGCCTCTTTGGCGATTGATGTTCGAATTATCTACGTTGCTGTACTTGCGTCGGTTGGGCTGTCGATGTCAGTGGCGGCAGAGCCGCCGCCAAACTTGGCACGGGCTACAAGTGCAACTGCAACTACAGCCGACATTCATGATGTCGGTATGAACGTCGCAATCGCAGAAATCATGAAGAATAGCGACATTCAGTACCGAATGGAACCCGGCGAGGGCCGCCGCCGCCGCCGCCGTCAGCTACATCAGGATCAATAAGTTTCTGGAGGCTCTCCAGATCTTCGCGGTTCCGTCGGATGTAATACCGAAAGGCGCTTTCATCAATTGTCATGACCGGTTCTGGCTCCGCACTCAAAACGGCAGCGGCCTTGCAGCCCTCGTATCGTCAGGCGCCACCGAACTTCCACACCTGATCACGGGTTGGGTTCACGCGGCAATTAATAAAGGGCTGCTGTCGCTATCAAATCCGCCTGACCCAACTTACCAGCGGCGTTCAAGCGCTTCCGCAGCTGCGCCGACAGTTGTCCTTGTGACGACCTTTGTCTCCGACGCAATGCGCTTTTCGTTATCTGATGGGGTAACCGTTCTTTCCAATATGGCGGGCATATGTTTTCTCCTCTGTCTCCAGTATGCAAATAAATCGAAGAATTCGTAACAATCAAAAAATTCAACTTCTTGCAAGACGTCTGTTTCGGGACATCGGCTTGCCAAAACTTCAATTCAAAAGAAACAGCCGGCGTGAAACCGCTTTCTACGCCCGATTCGCACTACTTGAGCGCCGCC
>CAIXIX010000182.1 GCA_903919615.1 uncultured Chthonomonas sp. | reverse complement strand
ATAATTCCGGCAGTTTCGGCGGTAGAAGATTTGGGAATCGTGAGATTAAACCGGCCGCAATCGGTAACTTCAGGATCTGTTTTCGACACCTTAAAGCTCGTGGTGACTGCCGGTAAATCCCGAATAATCTTAACGGGGGATTCAGGGATGGAGTGGCCAACTGGCACCGCTCTGATGTTGAGAATATCAGGTGCGGCCAATCTGAAAGTGAGCTTTATTGAACCATTCGCTGTAAGGGTGGAAATCTCCGTCTGCGCCATTGCGGCCGTCGCTTTCAGGGCCACCAACACCATAGCCCCTGCAATTATGGTTTTTCGCATACTGCTCTCCAACGTGGCATCGTCTTATCTCAGGAGCACGTAGTTAAAGCGAGCTACCTCTTCGACTCTAACTCTTCCCACCGAGCGTACAACCGGGTAACTCGGTCCTGTGCTGCCTGGAGCGTCTTCCAAGCGGCATCCATTTTTACGTGGTCAGCCACCACCTCCGGCGCAGTAAGGGCAGCCTGGCATGTTTCAACATGCTCTTCGGCAGTTAAAATCGTTGTCTCCATCGCCTCCAGTTCGCGGCGTTCTGCCGTGTTTAATCTTCCTGGACTGTTCTGTTTGGGTTCGATCTTTGTAGCAGCCGTAGGTTTAACGGGGGCTTTGCGGTCGATCTGTTCTCGTTCCCACTGCAAATAGTCAGCGAAATAACCAGCCTGAGCGTCCGGCCCAATATTTAATGCCAGGAGCTGAGTCGAAACGTTATCAAGCATGAAACGGTCGTGAGTAACAAGGATTAAGGCGCCCGGAAACTCAGTGAGCGTCTGCTCCAGTACCTCAAGAGAAGGGATGTCGAGATCGTTCGTTGGCTCATCAAGCACCAAAAGGTCGGCAGGGGTTCGCATCAGATTCGCCATCATAATACGCGCCTGCTCTCCTCCCGATAGTGCGCCAACAGGCATATCTAACTGTTCTGGCTTGAATAAGAACCGTCTCGCCCAGCCATTAACATGCATGCTTTGATTGCGAAAAGTAACCGTATCACTTTCCGGGGAGAGGGCCCGTCTCAGCGAAACCGATGGGTCTAACGGTGTGCGATGCTGATCAAAGTAGACAATGTTTAGACCTGGTGCGCGGAATACTGAGCCTGTCTCAGGATCTAACCTGCCTGTTAGCACCCGAATCAGGGTTGATTTGCCGCTGCCGTTTGACCCTAAAATTCCTAATCTTGTACCCGGCGTCAGTGTTATATCCAGGTCTGTGAATAGCTTTTTCGATCCGACGGAACGAGATATGCCTCGCGCCTTCAAGAGCTCTTTTGTCTTTCGATCCGAAGCGATAAAGTCGAGCCCAGCAGTCCTATCCTGCGTGTTGCGATATTTAACATCGGCCAGTTCATCGATTAATTTGTGCGCTGCGTCGATCCGATAACTGGCCTTTGTCGTTCTTGCCTGCGGACCACGTCTGAGCCAATCTACTTCTCGTTTAACCTGTCCCTCAAGTGCGTGCTGGTACTGCGCCTGCACTTTAAGATACGCCTCTTTTTCAACGAGGAAGTTGCTGTAGTTGCCCTCATAGCTCAGGTAACCATCGGCGTAGGCGCTGTTCATCTCAACAATGCGGTTCGTTACATTTTCGAGGAAGAGGCGGTCGTGGCTAACCACGACAAAGCCGAATGCGGCAGACTTCATCAAGCCTTCTAGCCAAAGGATGCCTTCGATATCCAGGTGGTTTGTGGGTTCATCAAGCAACACTAACTCGGGGCGCTTAATTAGCGCGACACCAATTGCGAGCCGTTTTCGCCAGCCCCCGGAGAGAGTGCCCGCTGCTTGATCCAGAGATTCGAATCCGATAGAAGCCGAAATTCGTTTCAGAAGAGCGGTCCGCTCGTAGTCTTCAAGCGGTTCGCTCGCGATCGCCGCAAGAAGTATCTGTTCAATGTTTTGATCGTCAGGTAGATCGTCATTTTGAGCGACATACGAAATTCGTAAGTCTCTCTTGCGCGATATCTCTCCGGCATCTTGACTGTCTACTCCGGCCAGAATTCGCAAAAATGTCGACTTGCCAGAGCCGTTTGGGCCGATTAAGCCCAGGCGTTCCGTATCGGCCAAACCAAGTGTAATGTCGGTAAATAGAGGTCTCGCGCCGAAACTCTTATTAAGGTTTCGACAACTCAAAAGAATTGGCATGGTTGAGGATTGAGGCGACGTACGGTCAGAAACAGGGTAGTCCTGAGTTTACTAAGATTTATTCCACAGTGTGTGGTGGTAGTGTACCCGATATAGGGGAATGCGCTCTAACGCAGTTAGTACGGCGCCTTAATTGCGGGCAAGGTAATGGTTACGGTGGTCCCTTCACCCTCAACACTTTGCATCTGGAGGGAACCCTTGTGCGCATCTATAATGCTTTTGCATATTGCGAGACCTAGACCCGTGCCACCGTGTGTTCTTGCTCGAGCCCGATCGACTTTATAAAACCGCTCGCCTAAATGCTGCAAATGTTCATGCGGAATACCTTCACCCGTATCGGCCACCTTAAGAGTCACCGCTATGTCCTCATCAATTGCGCTAACCTTAACAGATCCCGAAGGTGGTGTATGGCGCAGTGCATTATCCAGTAGATTCGTAAACACTCTGTACAGCTCATAGCGGTTACCGACGATTGTTAGAGATTTACTTACGTCCATTTCTACTTTTGCTGCATCGGGTCTTTCACACTGACCCACCGCCTCTGCAAGCACCGAATGCAGATAGACGGGTTCCGTGTTTTCAAATAGTCTGCCTTCATCGGCACGTGCAAGCAGTAACAGGTCGTCAACCAGCACCTTCATGGTTGTCGATGCGCGGTCAATAGCTTGAAGAGACTTTATGTATTCCGCTGGCGTTCGGGTCGATTTTAATGCGACGCCAGTGTTCATCTTGATAATCGTTAATGGAGATTTCAGTTCGTGAGATGCGTCTGATGTAAAACGCCTTTGCTGATCAAAAGTCGCTTCAAGCCGAGCAAGCATGTCGTTAAAGGTACCCGCGAGTTGCGAGAACTCATCTTGGGTATGAACAGGGAGCCGCCGCGAGAGATCCCGTGAGCCGATTGATGCGGCGGCAAGGGCAATCTCTCGGACAGGTCGAATCGCGCGATCGGTTAGTAGGGCGCCGCCAAATGCGGAGATTATCAGAACGAGTGGTACTGCCGTTAGCAACGTGATGTCAAGGCTATGAACGGCTCGTTGCATCTCAACAAGTGGAAAGGAGCATTGGACAACAACATGTGTGCGGTCATTCCCGATATGAGTGAGAATGCGATAACTTCTTGACCCAGTTTGTACGGATCTAAAGTGATCGGTAAGGTCGGTCATTGCAGCTGTGTAGCCAACGGTATCGAAGAGCGGCTGCTTACTTGGGGATCGCGTGCTGTTTACGAAGATCCGAGTAGCGGGTACGTTTGGAATCGCGGATAGGCGACGAGCAGCACCCGTCACTGGTAGGGCTGTAACCGGTACTGGAACCTCGGTGCGGAATAGGTTCGGCACTGCGGGAAGTCCAGGCACACGCTGGGTTCCGCCGTTTGGAACGGATGCGGCAGGATCGACTCCCAGCGATGTATCTATTGAGATGAGCTCGCTCGCGACTGTGCCAACGTCGCGTCCACGCTGATTTCGTAAGCCTCGATAGACTACTCGCGACGCATGGCGTGCCATCGAGGTCAGCTCGCGATCTATTGATGACAGTATGTTCGCGGAAACGCTGAAGCGAATCTGGAGCGCTACAAGAGTTAGCGCAATGGCCAGCACCGACGTGTTCCAGAGCGTAATTCGGCTCCGGACCGACATGAATTTGCCGTTCTGCTTCGGTGCTTTTGGGTTCAACTTATATCCTCGACATACCCGCCGCGCAGAACGTAGCCCTGTCCGTGCACAGTGAAAATCAGTCTTGTGGCGTGTCCCGCATCGATTTTCTTCCTCAGTGTGCCGATGTAGACGTCAACAGTATTGGAATAGCTGTCCTCGTCCATCCAAACCCGCTCAAGAATAAGCTCTCGCGTCAGCGTCTGACCTTCGCGTGATGCCAGCGCTTCCAGAAGTGTATACTCGCGCGGGCTAAGCGAAATATCTCGTCCTGCGCGTTTCACACTCCGGTTTACTGTGTCGATCTCTAAGTCTGCGATGCGTATAACACGTCTCTTATGGATCTTGTCGCGCCGGAGCAGCGCACGAACTCGTGCAAGAAGCTCGTCAAAATCAAAAGGCTTGGGCAGGTAGTCGTCCGCACCGCTCTCGAGTCCGGTGATCCGGTCTCTAACACTGTCTCGCGCTGTAACCATCAGGATTGGGGTAGTATCGCGCCGGGCTCTAAGCTCCTCGCAAACTCGAAGACCATTAATGCCCGGCAGCATTAAGTCGAGCACGAGGAGATCATAGGTGCCGCCGAATGCTTGTTCGAGACCTGTGGCGCCATCGGGAGCGATATCAACATCAAACCCGGCCTCAGACAGCCCCTGCTGGACTACCTCTGAAATGCCGGGATCATCTTCGATTAAAAGGAGTCGCATAAACACCGCCTGCGCTAAACATGCCAGACACAGAGCTCTCAAACTCGCTCATGCGTCACAAGATCTTGACTCACCGGGGTCCGTGCGCGTATCGTCGATTCTGAGAACATGCAACATTGATTCGGTGTCAAAGTACAGTGTATCTTGTCACGATGAGAATCGTATGAAACACGATGACTCTTTGCACGTGTTGCAAGCTACAATACTTCTGCGAATTTTCACATCTCATCCTATAAATCGCAGTAATTCAGGCTATTCATGCTCACCGCATAGAAGAGACATGACGCAGTTCAGCCGGGTGTTCGACTTGTGACCGATAAAACTAACGATAGCGAAATTGCAGCCGGTTGGCCAATCATAACCGGATTTGATATCATTCAGCAGACCAAAACATCGGCGATAGCTGCAGCTTACATGGCAGTCTCGAAAGAGTCTGGCAAGCTTCATCTTGTCACCGTTTGTGTATGCCCCGAATCGTCTGTTGCCAGCAACGACGCGGATCGTCTCGAGAAGGCGCTTCTACGTCAGAAGCAACTCGAAACGCACAATTCAATCCAGTCACTGATGGAGGTTCGTCGTGCCTCTGGATATATATACGCTATATCAGAGGCTGTTAACGGTCCCACTATAGCACAACTGCTTGCGGAAGATGGCGCTCTGTCATTAGAACGTACCGTCCAGGCGGCTGCAGACATTGCTGCGGTAATTGACTTTATTGCAGCCAGGGGCAGCGGGGGGCACGGAGGGATCGAACCAGATACCGTTCTTTTCGATCCAGCAGAGAATCGTTTTGTAGTTGGTTACTACCTCTACTATCAGCTCGTCGCGCAAACAGTTTCGGCATGGTGTTCGCCGGAAACGGTGAACGGCGCTCCCTCCTCGCCAACATCAGACATGTACAGTCTCGGCGCACTCATCTACACATGCAGATCCGCCAGACCACCTTTTTCTGCGGCAACGGCGGAGGGGCTTGCGGTCGACATCAAGCGTTACCGTGTGCCCGACCTTTTGCAAGATCCAATGTACGTTCAGCAGGTAGTTCGGGCTCTTTGTTCCCATTCGCCCCGCGACAGATACAGGGTTGCGGTCGATGCCATTGACGATCTGAAGTCGAAGCGAGGACCCGAGATAGAGTTCTCGGATGGTCCGCCTCCTTGCCCTGTATTGGAGTTCGATAGTTCGCTACACGCTGAGTTTCCGGACGTAGTTCTTCCTGGAGAGCCTGGGTTTGTGGATCCATACGGGGATTCGATTAATAAACACAGACCTCGGTGGCTCCTGGCGCTTCTTGAGTTCCCGGGCGCACTCCTCGGATCGGTTGCCGAGTTCATTTCTTCGCCGTTTGGCGCTGGCAGGCGCAGCGCTGCTACAAATGAAGCCGCCTACCGGAGGCCGCGTGTTCAGTCCGGATTAGAGATTGCGATTCGTTCCCTGGT
>CAIXIX010000181.1 GCA_903919615.1 uncultured Chthonomonas sp. | reverse complement strand
TATCTGCTTCGGAGGCAAGGATCGCAAGACCCTGTTTATCACGGCAAGTAAGTGTGTTTACATCATAAAGACGCGCGTTCATGGGGTTGGGAGCCAGTAGTTCTTCTTGCTGACTTTTTTGGCGCGGCAGGCCAACCGCAGTGGTTGGCCTGCCCATTACCTTCAATCCAATTCGCTAGACATCTTCCGCGTTTCCACTCCGCTCCACACTTTTCGCTTAAAATCATCCAGAGTGGCATAACCGTTCACTCGCACGCGTGGCAGAAGAAACGGATCTGTTCGCGGCTGTACTGGCCCGCCGCCTTTCTTCCATCCAGCGAGATAGCCGATCTCTTCCGCCTTTTGCGTCACAGCTCGATTGTACTGACCCGATGGATACGCAACGGAAGTGATTCGTTGAACCAGACGGCTCTCGATGACCCTTTTGGATTCCCGAAGCTCGAAATCCAGTTGATCCGCCCCCAGAGCCGTGAGATCTGCGTGAGAAACGGTATGTGATCCATAGCCAACCGGGTGGGGGCGCATTTCGTGTATATTGGCCCAGGTGAGGTGACCACTAGTACCGACCGTGCCTGTAACGATAAAGATGGTTGCAGGTACGTTGTACTTTGAGAGAATGGGAAACGCGCAGTCGAAATTGTCCCGGTAGCCGTCATCCATCGTAATCGCTACTGCCTTTTCCGGCAGCTTCTTCCCGCTCCGCACTGCATCCTCGACTTCATTCGCCAGCAGGCAGGTAAAACCATTATCCACGAGATACTTCACCTGCTGTTCAAAGTGTGCCGGGGAGACCGTAAGATCGCGCATCAGAGGGCTCTTCGCCTCTGCAGGTGTGAGATCCGCGATGCGATGGTACATCAGAACTGGCACTGCAAAGGCATCTACGAGCTTAACGTTTGGAGCGACCTGGGGTCTATTCGTAGGTCCGTTGAGATGAACTATCTTTGGGCTTGCCGGTACTGGCCGAGGGGTATGAATCGGATACCGGTAATATTTGCTCGCAAGCGATGCAGAAACGATCAGCGCCAAAAGCACCGCGACGATTGATCCAAGATGGTGATGTCTCATCGTATTTATGAACCTTATTGAAACAGGTCTGGTAATCTAAATCTATCGAATAGAACGCATGGTTCTGGAGTGGCAATGATGTCTCGTATCGCACGCTCATCTGTTGTGACGTTACTAATGCTCGCAGGTTTCACACGCACGTGTCTGGCTGTGCCCGTTGAGCGCGACCTTTCCAGCGCGGCTGGCGTGCACTGGCAATTTCGGCCCGAACAGTCGGAAACGTTCAAGCAGATAATGGTGCCTGCGGGAGGATGGCGAGCACAGGGGTACAGTTGCGATGCGGGGACCTACCGGGCATCAATTCCAATTCCCGCAGATGCAAAGGGACAAACGATACGTATCGCCTTCGCTGCCGTTAACTTCGGCGCCGAGGTGAAGGCCGGACCAGATCCGGAGCATCTTAATAAGATTGCCTCTCACGTTAATGGATGGGTGCCGTTTACTGCGGACGTTACCTCCATCGCGACACCTGGCAACAACCTCACCGTTGAGGTTGATGTTCAGGGGCGCAAGAAGTTCATGAAAAACGGAAAGTACACCGTTCCTGAGGGGGCGACGTGGTACTCCGGGTTGGAAGAGGGGATCCTTCGCGGCGTCAAACTTCAGATTCTGCCCGAAGTCCGCATAGAGGATATCTGCGTTCGCATGCGCATAAATCCGGATACATTACAGGCGATCATAACTGTCGTAAACGACACAGAACGGGAGCAAACGGTACGGCTTCGATCTGCGCTTACCCCCTGGCAATCCGCGACGTTTAATTACGCTAGAATTCCCGAAAAAGCAGTCATTGTGCCTGCAAAGTCTGTGAGAGAGGTCGATCTCGGTTCGACTCCCTGGATTGCAGGCACAAAGAGCTACTGGTGGCCGAACGTACCATATCGACCCGATTAC
>CAIXIX010000180.1 GCA_903919615.1 uncultured Chthonomonas sp. | reverse complement strand
CGATCGAGGATGCCGAATAGCGAGAGTATCAAAGATGGCGGAATAATTTACAGTACAGTTCCTGGGTGCAAGCATTGGGGACATGGCGATGATGATGCCGATACCGTGATGATGTTGACGTCGGCTCGGACGACAATGGCATGATCAGCATCAGAAATAAGCTTGGCAAACCGTCATGCTGGCAATAAAATGCATGAAAATAACATCGCGTGCCTTTGCGAACAGCCAACACATGAAATAAATCTATACTCGGCTGCCAGAGCACGCGACATGTGTGAAGCCGGAGCCGACACGGCGACATCATGCACAACTGGAAACTGACCTGATATTATGGAGCACGGCCATAACATGACAGAATCCTACTGGCATCCTACTTTTTCGTACTACAATTAAAGTAGGGTGACTGATAATCAACGCGTTTTTCTTGGAAATGGGCATCGCAATATCACCTGCTCCACATTTTTTCACTTTTGTTGCTTGGCAACAAAGTGTTTGGTTCATTCCACTACCCCCTTGGGGAAACTTCACATCGGCCACCTGGCTCAAGGTCTCTCTGACCTGAGATTAAGGTACATATACGAGGAAGTTCTCCTACTGTTGCACCGCGATCGTGGTCAACGCTTACCGCTCTTTGAGTTGATCGTGCGAGTGCTGTTGGATCGGCACTCTGTCCTCGCCGCTGTCGGTGTATCTCGCCGTCGCCAGGACTACCACAACACATCCAAAGTTCGGTTTTGACGCGCCTCTAGTCTTCTTACGACTATATACGTCTCGAGTCACTGCTTTCCGAGTGGTACTCGCCTTTGTTCTTCTGTATCATTTGCTGAGATTTTGTTGGGGGCGTGACGTGGCAAAACTGTTCGCCAGTCGTCAATTGCTGCTTCGATTATTACGACGAGCCACTCCTTCCCTCGGTGATTTTGTCTACCTACAGCGCTTCTGATGTCGGTTTCATCACTAAAGTCTCATTTGCATGGTCCCGGAACCTTGCCGATCGAGGTAAGCCACGTGCTTGCCGACGGTTCTGGGAACGCCGCATCTCCGCGAACTTCGGGATGTGGGCAGATTGGTGGGTCTGAGGCGGACTCACTGCTTGCTCTCCAGGAGCGTGTTGGCGTCGGAGCTCTTCAGGTCCACGCCGACAACAACGTGCCCGGCGATGTTTCCGACAACCCGGTGCACTATATGCGTGTGCGCGACTCTGTGCGCGCATGGGAGGCCATTGGGGCCGGACCTGTCCTTCTTCGTTGGATCCGCTACGGCTACCGCTTGCCGTTCACCAAGTTCGTGTCCCCCTTCTTCTATGAGTCTTCCCCGCCGTCGACTGGCGATGAGCTCACGGCTCTTCGCGATATCAAGCGACGGCTCTTCGAGGTGGGCGCTGTTCAGCGCAGCAGCAATCGCTCGTTTGTCTCGGTCTCGTTTAGAACCGAAGAAAAGCGGTGGCTTCCGCCTCGTCGTTGATCTCAGGCATCTCAATGCACACTTGAAACAGTACACCTGCAAGTATGAGACGCTGGACTCCCTGCAGTTCATCATTGAGATCGACGACTGGCTGCTTTCTGCGGACCTGCAAGACGGGTACTATCACCTTGGAATCCATCCGAGTGATCGCAAGTTCATCACGACTATGCTCGATGGAGAGCTCGTGGAATTCTGTGTTCTTCCCTTTGGTCTTCAGACGGCGCCGTATGTCTTCACGAAACTGATGCGCCCTATGGTGCGTGCTTTACGTGCTCGTGGGTTACGCGTCGCGCCGTATCTCGACGATTTTCTGTTCATGGCACGCACAGTTACGCAGTCAATTCAGCTCCGCGACGTTGCTGATCGGCTCTTCTCCAGTCTTGGCCTCCGTCGCAATGCGAAGAAGTGTCAATGGGAGCCGACGCAGGAACTCGTTCACTTGGGCATCGGCATTGACACAAAGCGTGGTCTGTTTCTCATCCCACCGACCAAGTTGCAGACCCTTAGCGCTTCTGCATCATCTCTGTTGCGCTACGCCAGTTCTCATCGACGCTGGGTATCTGCCAAGCGCTTGTCAAAGGTGTGCGGCCTGGCGTCGTCGCTGCGTCTGGCGTTCCCCATGGCTGCAACCGTGACTCGGTCTCTGCATGATGCCCTGGCAACGAAGGCTGATTGGCATTCTGATTGTCGACTCGACAAGCAGGCTTTCCGTGATCTTCAGTTTCT
>CAIXIX010000179.1 GCA_903919615.1 uncultured Chthonomonas sp. | reverse complement strand
TGTCACCCGGCAAGTATCCCGTGTTATAGTCATGCAGGGTAACGCCACACTCATAACCGGAAGCGACGTCTCGAACGTCATCCTTGATTCTGCGCAGAGAGTCGATCTTGCCAGCGAAGAGCACGTCATTACCGCGAAGTAGTCGTACTTCAGCACCACGCTGCAGCTTGCCGTCGTTGACGTAGCAGCCAGCAATAACGATCCCCTTCGGTGTTCTGAAGGAAGCGCGAACCTCCGCCTTGCCAAGCGGCGATTCCTCGTAGATCGGAGTAAGAAGCCCTTTCATGGCCTTCTCCATATCCGCTACAAGATCGTAGATGATGTTATATGTTCGCACATCTACACCGTCGCGCTCCGCTGCACGCTGTGCGCCAGATTCTATCTTCACATTGAAGCCAAGAATTATTGCGCCAGTCGATTCTGCATACAGGACGTCGGATTCGTTCACGGTGCCAACACCGGAGTACTTGATACTGAGACGAACTTCGCTCTCGCGCTTGTTCGCTTCCAGATCCTGCAACTGCCCGATAACCGCCTCGATGGAGCCCTGTACATCTCCTTTGACGACGATATTCAGGTCTTTGATGTCGCCATCTTGAATCTGTCGGGACATGTCCGCGATGGTCATGCGCTTCGCAGAACCGGAGTGCATTATCTGCCGCTGCTTCTGCTGACGTCGCTCGGCGATCTGGCGAGCCTCTTTCTCGTTCTTGATCACCTCTACTGTATCGCCTGCGCCGGGCGCAGCGTTCAATCCCAATACTTCAACGGGTGTGGCGGGCGGCGCTTTAACTAGCTTTTCTCCCCGCTCGTTGGTCATCGCTTTCACTTTGCCGAAGGTAAGGCCAGCTACGATGCTGTCTCCTATTCGGAGGGTTCCAGTCTGAACAAGAATGGTTGCGACGGGCCCACGTCCCTGAACGATCTGCGCTTCAACAATTGCGCCTGTCGCGTGGCCGCTTGGGTCCGCCTTCAAGTCTTCAACGTCAGCAACAAGAAGGATATACTCAAGTAGGTCCTTGATGCCCTCACCCGTTTTAGCAGAAACAGGCACCGTAATGACTTCACCACCATAGTCTTCAACAACGAGGTTATGTTCGGTCAACTGCTGTTTGATGCGGTCTGGACGCGCGTCCGGCTTATCCATCTTGTTGATCGCAACAATGATTGGGACATTAGCCGCCTGTGCATGATTAATTGCCTCCACGGTTTGCGGCATGATTCCATCGTCTGCTGCAACTACGAGAATAACAATATCGGTAACGCTCGCTCCGCGAGCACGCATTGCCGTAAAGGCTTTGTGTCCAGGCGTATCGAGGAAAGTAATCTTGCGCTTATCTCCATTGTGGTCAACCTCAACCTGGTACGCGCCAATATGCTGTGTGATGCCACCAAATTCACCGCCCACAACATTCGTTTTTCGTATCGCGTCGAGCAGGGTTGTCTTGCCATGGTCGACGTGACCCATGATCGTTACCACGGGCGGGCGAGATTGTGCGCTGCCGCTCGGAGCCCTATGTTTTGGCGCAGCGACAACCGGCTTCTCTTCCGACTTGATTTTGAGCGTAAACCCATAGGCGGCTGCAAGCTTTTCGGCGAGCGGACGAGATAACCGTTGGGTAACGGCGACCAATTCGTTCATCTCCATCAGCTTCTTCTGGGCAACATTCGCCTGAATGCCAAGTGCAGTCGCAACATCTTTGACTGTAGCGTCCGGCGCAACTTCTGCAATCTTGCCGGTTGGAGCAGGAGCACCTAGCAGACTGCGCACCGCGTCTGCGGTTTCACTGTCGACGACAGATGTAGCGCCAGCGGTTGTAACACCAAGTTCGTTAAGCGCCTTGATAAGCTCCGGCGCAGAAAGTTTTAGTTCTCTGGCGAGATCCGCCAGTCTGATTCCTGGAATACCAGCCATATTCTCTCCCTCTTGCCCAGCGTCTGGTCCGCACCGCAGGGCCATGTTGGTTTCGGCCGGCGCATAAGCGCCCGCGAAAATACCCTATCAGCTCTATTTGCCTGGATTATCTGGAGCATTCGCGCTGCAGATAGCCAGCAATTCGTTAAACAGTGAATCTGGCAGTGCGGTCATTTTTAGCGATCTCTCGAGTTTCCTCTGCTTCTTCGCAATATTAATGCACTGCTCTGTTGCACACACATATGCGCCGCGACCGGATATCTTGCCGCGAGGATCGTATTGGACAGTTCCGTCTGGCAAGCGCACGACACGCAGCAGGTCACGTTTTTCATCGGTTTCACGACAAGCCACGCAGGTGCGCACCGGTATATGTTTCGGCTTCATCATCGTGTATATTCGTCTGAATAACGCGGAGCAACACGAAAGGCAAGAACAACCTTTGTGCAATGAGGAGTGAGGTTATAGTGCGGAAGAAGCGGGGGCACAGGCGCAGCCTGTCCGGACGCGGAGATACGCCGTTTCAGGGAAGCGCAAACATAACGAACAGGCCGCCAGAAGCGGATGCGTTCGAAAGGGATCGCTAATCCATGTTGGCTCTCCGTTGATTCGCCGCAAATGCAGCCGTTCGAAGGGCTGCATTTTGAACCACTAGTTGTCTCATCCTCGTGTCAACCGCGTACTGTCCAATCTGCTCAGGCTTATTCCTGGCCAGCAGTATCCGTGCTCTCCTGTTCAACATCTGATACAGGAGTCTCCACATCCTCTGGTGCAGCGTCTGCAGTTTCATCCTGCTCGTCTCCACCATGCTCCAGGTGCTCCGTCGCCGCCATAAACTGGGCGCGTGCAACCTGCGCTTCGCTTCGTATGTCGATACGCCAGCCTGTTAGCCGCGCGGCAAGTCGAACATTCTGTCCGGCCTTACCAATGGCGAGCGAAAGCTGGTTATCAGGCACAACCACGAAGGCGCTTTTGGCCTCTTCATTCACCGTTACGGTAACGGCTTTGGCTGGCGAGAGCGCCTCACCAATAAAGGCCGAAGTATCCTGATTCCAACGCACGATATCGATCTTCTC
>CAIXIX010000178.1 GCA_903919615.1 uncultured Chthonomonas sp. | reverse complement strand
CATCTTTTACAGATTTTCCAGCCGCTATCAGACCATGGTTCTCCATCAAAATAGTCTTAGGCCATTCGCCATAGGTGTCAAAATGCTCCTCTACGCGCATCTTGACCTGTCGCGACAGCACAAGCCCGGGATCCACATACTCAACAAAACATGGCGCTGGGCCACAGCACACGATCTCATCTGGAAAGAGCCGACCGGAAATAGCTTCACGTGCGCCTTTGGAACAGAGGATCGAGTTGACCGCCGTGGGGTGAGTGTGACCGACGAAATTAACGCCGGGGAGAGATAAGAGAAATGCATGGAAAAACGTTTCGACGGAGGGCATTACGCCGCTCTCTCCATCAACCTTGCAATTCGTCAGCGCCTGCTTGACCTCTGCATCGGATAGCCCCGGGCCGTCAAAAAGGGGAAGAATTCTATTAAAGCTGCAAGCAACAAACCCTGCAGGGGTGATGCTGCCAAGATGCTGTCCACTGGCCTTTACGTAGAACGTATCGTCATCGACCCGTGCGCTTGAATTTCCCTCACCGAGGATGGCGAGATCCCGTGCGGGATCACCAAGAAAATGCGATAGAGCGGTTAACTCATCAAGAATCTGTTCAGTGGCGCCCATGAGGTTCCCTTACTTTATGCTGCGAAATGAAGGCGGTACATCGCTGTAAACGCCGCTGTATTATACCCTTCGCGCTGCCCCGGGTAGGGTCGCCGCTTGCTGCGACTGTTCGGTTTCGGTAGAGGTTTCGCACTTACAGCAGCTCCTCTATATACTCAAAACCCGCGACACCACTAACGACATTGCGTCCGTAATCTGGAATACTGAAACCATAAACCAGGTAGGACATTGTACGAATCCGCTTACGATGCGGGGAAATGCCTGCCGCAGAGAGATTTGGAGACCAGATATTGCATCGAATTGTCGAAATCATAGGAGCCAAGCGTCCGCTTCGCCTCGCGTTGGCTATCATTATTGGCTTGATTATGAGCGCGGCGATAGGACTCCACCCTGTTTGGTTTCTGCTCTGGCTCGCCATTGGGCCCCTCTATCTGCTCGCGTTGAAGTCTGGGAACCTCTCAGAATCTTGGCTGATCGGATTCCTTGCGGGCCTGGGTGCCCTGTTTCCTGAGGTGAGCTACTATCTTACGCTCATGCCTCCGCCAGTAGCCGTCGTGATTATGCTGCTCCAGGCGGCAGGGTGGGGCCTTGCGCTGCTGATTGCTGTATTGATTGTAAGTCGGAAATTGGGCGTCATCACTGTTTTCGCACTTCCGTGCGCGTGGGCCGGGCTGGAGACACTGATCGCCGCGACTTCACCCCACGGAACCGCGGGCAGCCTCGCATATAGTCAGATGGATGCCCTTCCAATTATTCAGATCGCAAGTATCGGCGGGGGCCCGGCTGTTGTCTTTACACTACTGGTGCCCGGCTCGCTCATGGCACTCATTGCGGCGCGAGAGTTAACCGCGGCGAAAAGAACCGCGGCAACTCGTATTGTGCTTGCGTTCTTGTGCCTAGTTCTTGGATATGGAGCAATGCGGATGCGATCGATTAAAGATGAGCAAGGGCAATTGGTCGGCCTCGCTAGTATCGATCACAATCTGAAATGGCACAGCGCGACACCACAGACAGACGAAATCATCAACCTGTACTGCCTTGCAGTCCACACAGTTAGCAAGCACGGCGCTCAATTGGTTGTTCTGCCGGAGCGAATCGAGAGTGGGTACAGGCAGAAGGAGATCTTGCCGACTTTGCAGCGTCTTGAAAGGGTCGCTATGCAAGATCATGTCTCGATCGTGGTTGGAGTAGCCGAAATGGAGGATGGCAGCTCTTCTGCTGTAAACGTTCTCTATCTGCTGGGCAGTGATGGCGCTGTTGTTAAGAAATATACGAAGCGCCATCTTGTGCCTGGCTTCGAGGATGTATTTACGCCAGGGGGCAGCCCGGCTGCGGTCGCTCTTGGAGGTACTAAACTCGGGCTCTCGATCTGCAAGGACATGGACTTTCACTCGACCGGCTGGGATAATGCCAAGCTCGGCGCGTCCATTGTAGCCGTGCCTGCGTGGGATTTTACGGTTGATGCATGGCTTCACTCCCGAATGGCAATGCTGCGCGGTGTTGAGAATGGCTTCAGCGTTGTCCGAAGCGCTCGTGATGGCATGCTAAGTGTTAGCGACGCGGCCGGCAGAGTCTATTGGGAGACGGGGCTTCCCGCTGTAATGCAGATGCGTGCGGGAGTTGCTCGCGTTCCGAACGGACCTGGCAGGACAGTCTACTCGATGATCCACGACGCATTTGGGTGGGGATGCATCGCGGCGGTTTTCGGGATGCTGGTGTTGCCTGTTAAGCGCAAGCAGAGTTCGGCCGTTTCAGAGGTCAACGTTGGCGTTTGAACACGCGAGTCGAATCGGTGAAACCGTAAAGGCTAACCGTGTTATAGGTAATCGAAGGTTCGTCTGGATGCATATGTACGTGCTCCCTTAGCGTCTCGATATGCGGCGCAAACATCGCTGCGGCATCACTACTTTTGAACCTGCGAAGCGTAATGTGTGGCACGAAATTGCCACCAGTTTCGAGGCCATACGATTCTTTGATCTTGTGGGCCAGTACGCCGTGTTCGCGTACGATCTCTGCCATGGTTCCCTCAGGCAAGAGTGTTTGCCCTGGATTATCAAACAGTAGTGAACATCCCCGCATCGCCAGTCCTTGTTTCGATTAATTGCCCAAAGTCATCCCACACAAACCAAACGCAGGGCAGGCCATGCCATTCGTCGCCGCCACCCACCACGCCGCCATGTTTCGCATAGAATGAGCAGCCAATCTCGTTCTGGGCGAGGGCCTCGATCGCCAGTGTCTTGAGCCCCCGTGAACAAAACTCAGCTGCCATGGATTTAAGCAGGGCGCCGCCAACGCCAGCCCGACTGAAGTCTGGATCTATGTATAGGCTGCTGACCTGAGCATCGTAACCTTCGAGGCTGCATGGAGTTCGCTCCATTGCAAATCCGCACACCAAATCGTCACCATTCACTGCAACCAATAGTAGGTTTTCTGGATTCCAGTTATCTCGGATGCGCCGGGTGCGACTGGGTAAATTCGTAAACTCAGCCATCATTTCGGAAGGAATGATTGCTTTGTAGGCGAATAACCACGCATCGCACAGGATCTGTGCGATGCGCTCGATATCCTCAATTGTTCCTTTACGAATACTAAATTCTGGCTGCATCCATTGCCTCACAACTCTCAGTTACAGTACCGTTGAGGTCCGTTATCCGCAAGCTCGGCTCACATAATATTGTGGCGCAATTGGGTGGTCAACCTCGATACGGGGCAGGTACTCGATTGTCTCCCGGTGAAACACCACTCAGCAGGTGGATCACATCACTCAGTTGGTGCACCATAAATCCGATATCAATGGGAGGATCCCACGATGACATTGCGACGATTGGCCGGGGCACTTGGTTCTGCGTTTGTCGGCCTGGCAACGCTGGCCGCAGTCGGGCAGATCGCTCACGCTGACGTGAAGCTGCCACGAGTATTCGGCAGCCATATGGTTCTCCAGCGCGACATTCCGCTGAACGTCTGGGGCTGGGACAGTCCCAACCAGGCGGTCACTGTTGATATCGCTGGGCAGCACGTATCCGCGACCGCGAATGCGCAGGGTGAATGGAAGCTGAAGCTCGCTGCGCTCAAGCTTGGCGCGCCGCTCACGATGACAATTACTGGCTCCAGCACAGTTAAATTTGAAGATGTGGCAGTCGGCGAGGTCTGGCTATGCAGCGGACAATCCAACATGGAGATGGGTATCGGCATGGCTTTAAATGCTCAGGCCGAGATCGCCGCAGCGAACTACCCTGAAATTCGGCTGCTAATGGTGCCCAATCGATTTACAGCGCAGCCGATGAACGATTTCGAATACAACCCGAACGGTCACGAAGGCGTGTGGAAGCCATGTTCACCACAATCCGTTGCGGAAGGTGGATGGGGAGGCTTCTCCGCCAGTGCCTTCTATTTTGCTCGTGAACTGCAGAAAGAGTTGAAGGTACCCGTCGGCTTGATTGATGCGGATTGGGGCGGTACCGATATCCAGACATGGACGCCTCCTGTCGGTTTCGCTCAGGTGCCTGCGATTGCAGAGAGGCATGAGCGCGGCCAGTACAGCGATTCTAAATCCGCTCAGTATCAGTCTCGCATCGCAGAGGTTCTGAAGAGCTATGAGGACTGGCTGACAAAAACAAAACAGGCTGCTGCCGATCAAAAGCTGGGGCCTGCGCTTCCTGCGTTTCCGCAGGAACTAACGCCGCCGACAGACGTTCAGCAGAGCACCGCTCTTTTTAACGGCATGATCAACCCGCTAATTCCGTTCGGCATTCGTGGCGCAATCTGGTACCAGGGGGAGTCGAACCTCGGGGAAGGCAAGCTCTATACAGAGCGAATGAAGGCGCTCATCGGCGGCTGGCGGCAGGTGTGGGGCGAAGGCGCGTTTCCATTTTACTATGTGCAGGTCGCACCGTATAACTATGGACCGAATGCCGTTGAGACGGAGCCCGAATTCTGGGCAGCGCAGACCGATGCAATGCTGATCCCGAACACCGGCATGGTTGTGACCAACGACATTGGCAACCCAGCTGACATCCACCCGAAGAACAAGCAGGAGGTTGGCCGACGACTTGCACTGTGGGCGCTCGCGAAAACCTACGGTAAATCTAATGTGGTGCACGAAGGCCCAACGTACAAATCGTTTCGGGCCGACGGCAACCGGATGATTATTAGCTTTGTCAATGTAGGAGGAGGACTGAAGAGCCGCGACGGGCAGCCGCTTTCGAACTTTGAGATTATCGATGCCATTGAAGGCGGATTCGTGAAAGCGACAGCGCAGATCGAAGGCACAACGGTAGTTCTTACTGCGCCGGATGTGAAAAATCCTGTTGCGGTCCGCTTTGCCTGGCATATGTTGGCTGAGCCGAATTTGAGCAATGCTGAGGGGCTGCCAGCCAACTCTTTCCGCGCCGGGGAAGTTCCCAAGCGCGATGTGCTCTCGCTGCATGTGCCAGAGGTGAAGAGCTATGCGCTTGTCTACGATCTCGATCTCAGCAAGCTTGCTCACGATATTAAATATGATGTCGACAATCACCAGCAGGTTACCAAACCGTTCGATCGCGTCGCATACTGTCTCGAGCTAACAGGACGCGATGGCGTAACCCAATTCGTCTATACGTCCATGGATGCGTTTAGCGACGATGCCGCGAAAATTGGCATTCCTACGATTGCCTCGGGCGGTCGTTTCCAGCTGAATGTGAGCCATCTGAACGTCTATTCAAATGTACAGGCGATTGCAGCCGGGCAGAATCTGGCAGGTGGCAACATTGAGTTCTGGCCAGATAACTACGCGCAGACAAATGGGGCAAAAGTACCGAATGCTTCAAACGAGAGGTTCGATTTTGGCGATGAGCCGAACGATCCTCGGGATGGGTATGGCAGCATGCAGGTGCACAACCACGATGCAAAGCAGACCCTGTTCGCAATTAACCACTGGCTGGCTGGCGGTGGCGCTGACTTAGGTATCGGAAGTCAGACCCATGACGAACCAGACTGGACCTTCGCAGCAAACGCAAGCTCTTTCATCACAAAACGGCTGCGCGTGTTCGTGCACTACAAGCAATAACCGATTGATATCCATGCATAGTATCTCAACGGGCAGGCCCGACCCAGTGTGCGATGAACTTGGACGAGCCAGTCCAATTAGCGGGGGCCATCGGGATGGTAGAGTCGCTGCTTGCTGCGACCGCAGCACGCACAGGCCAAACATGTGTACGTATGGCGGTGTGTTCATTAAGAGTGAGTAAGCACAAGTTCCCTCCCTTGCGAGCTTGCCAGCGAATCAGGGGAGGGGTAGGGCTAACTATGTATCATATCTTGGCCATGTTCCGGAGGCGCGCGCAGTGGTCCCTCTCCCTGCCTTATCTTGTTTCATAGCGCTAGAGATAATCGGGCTGT
>CAIXIX010000177.1 GCA_903919615.1 uncultured Chthonomonas sp. | reverse complement strand
TTCGCCACGATGATGGCACAGCATTGCAGTAGAGTCGTTATTCGGAGCTGTTTTATCCCCCTCCCCGAACCCCTCCCACATTTGCTCGCTAGGGCTCACGGGGAGGGGACAGGGTAGCGCGCCTCCGGACCATGGCTGAGAGATGATACATTGTTAGGTTCGGGGAGGGGGATCGATTCGTACCGATTAACCTACCTTGCGATCCCGAAGAAGCATCACCAGCCGCCGCGTTCATCCCTCATGGGGTCGGGCCTGCTCGTTGGGATACTTTGCGTGAGTCTCCCTCTCTACCCCCTCGCAAATCGCGGAAACAGCTTCGCAAGGATTTTTTCGGGCATCGCCCGAACGACTTCCATCTCTTCCATGCGCATGATGAGACATAGGCCGAGGTAGATCGCCGTTCCGATTCCAAGACAGATGGTAAGGATGAGGAGAGAGTGGACAAACACATGCGTTGTGTGGTTCATTGATGCCCAGAGTTTGTGGTAGATCTTGCCAGCGCATGCGGCGCCTGCCGCAGACGCAATGAGCACTTTCCCCACGGAGGTCGCAAGTCGGCCTCCTTCAATGCCATGCAGCCGCTCTCGAGCCATCCACAGCAGCACTACCATATTGAGTATCGAGGCGATAGTCGTTGCCAGCGCAAGGCCCCTGAAGCCAAGCAGGCCCATCAGGGGTCTGTTCATCGGGAAGAAGAGCAGGGTGGCTACGGTGCCGACGATAACGGGCACCTTCGAGTTCTTTACCGAGTAGAAAACGCGCGCCAGGATCGATTGGCCCGACCATGCGAAGATGCCCACAGCATAATATTGAAGTGCAGAGGCTGCCATCTGTGCTTCAGAAGGTCCATACTTGCCATTCTGCAGCAAAAGCTGCACAATCGGCAGCGCCAGCACCACCATAAACGCGGACGACGGAATGGTAAGGAAGAAGATGTAGCGCAGGCCGTAGTTGGTAGTGGAGCGGAGCGCCTTCATGTCGCGTTCCGCGAACTGCGCGGCCATGGTTGGGAAGATCGCAATCGCAACTGCCTGCGCGAACACACCGAGCGGCACCTGCATGATCCGATTTGCGTTCATCAGCGCCGATTGAGCGCCCGAGGTCAGATATGAGGCGTAGTACTTGTTTGTGATCGCAGCGATCTGCGGCAGCGCCACTCCCAACAGGATCGGCAGCATCATCCGCCACACCTGCTTTGCCCCATCCTTCACACCGGGGTCTTTTAAGAGTGATCGTACCGACTCTGGCACAAAGTATCCGCCCACTCGGCGCACAAGAATCCACTGAATGACGATGTTGCCAATAAATGCGCCGGTAAGCGCTCCCCAGCAGAGCACGACGATTCTGTTTTCGGGCGGTGCAAAGTGGATCAGCACCGTGCCGCCAAGGATAATGCCAAGGTTGTAGATGATCGGCCCCAGCGCCTGCCCGGAGAAGACTCCCTTTACCTGCAGCACGCCCATCATCAGTCCGCCAAGGAAGAAGAAAAGCTGCGCTGGCAGCAGAATTCTGGTAAGGAAGACGGATGCGGGGATGTGCGGCGCAAAAACCGGACCGGGGTTGAGCTTTGCCACAAGCTGCCAGGCATAGATTTCGCCAACAACCACAAAACCGAGTACGGTCCAAGTCGTTATTATCGCAACAACGCTGAAGAGGCGCCATGCCTCTTTCGTTCTGCCGGATTTAATAAACTCGGTAAATACGGGAATGACCGCGGAGGAGATGGCTCCTCCTGCGATGACGTAAGAGAGCAGGTCGGGTACAGTGAAAGCTGCGTTATAGGCATCTGTCTCGAATCCCTGACCAAACTTCATTGCGATTACACGGTCGCGTATAAGGCCGAGAATTCGGCTCAGAAGGACCGCGATCATCATCGTTCGGGATGCGCTCGCGACACGCCGGTTTGCTGATTGGCGATTGCTGGCTTCGGCGCTCGCGTCAGAATGCGGCGTTGTGTTTGAGGACATGGTTACCAACTATTATACCTTTGAGGTTCAGTGCGATGCTTTTGCCTGCTGGATCGCCTGAATATAGGCGTCGCTGATGCCGGCGCCAGTCCACCAGTTGATCTTTTCACTGTAGATCCACACATACCCGTCACTCTGTTTCAAAGCTTCCCGAAGCGCAATCCCAAATGGTTCTGGCTGAAAGTAGTTGCTTGCAGGTGTGGCGGGATTCCAGGCTCCCCCGGGAAGCGGCTTATCGATCCACAAGCCGAATCCAGCAGTCATGCGAGAGCTGTATACGGAAGGGATTGCCGACATCTTTCGACCATCCTTCACGCCCTGTTTCAGTTTTGCAAGCGTCGCGGAATCTTTCGCGCCGTAAGCCTCTTCGAGAGCGTCAACAAAGTGTGCAGTCGCCGGTGCGCCTTCCAGCATGCCGTCGATAAATGCCGGAAGCAAGCCCAGGGCGGACCACGGCGGCGGCGCATTCTCCAGCAGAACATGATAGGCATCGGCGTACGTGAATAGGATGGTTGGATCGGCCTTTACGCTGCAGAGAGCGGCGCCAAACTCTCGTCCACGCTTTCGTGCCTGATCTCGAAATGCCTCAAAGGCTTTGTGCTCGTGGCCGGGCTGTTCCTGGTAGTAAAATATCCGGTGCTTGGCATCGTACTCTTCGGTATCGAACATGATTCCTTTGAGACCACCCTCGCTGCAGAGCCAGCTTGCGATTGCGGCCTTGGAACAGATGCTGCTCCAGCCCGCGTCGTCAAACCAATCGACGTCGCCAGGCGTTACGTTTATGCGCAGAAAGTTATCCGTAAGTCGATTAGAGTGAACCGCTTTCAAGTCTCTTACTGCCGCAGAGAACTGATCCCGAGTAAAGGGCTCCTTGCTCCAGCATTTCCAGGCGAGGTCTAGCGGCTTACCGTTGGAGTCTAGGCCATACGCCGCCAGAACCACGCCATCGAAGGGTGTCTTCTCCATGGCCGAAAGAGAGCTTCTGAGCCCGGCCGGAGTGGACTGATCAAAACCCCACTCTATCAGTTTGACGCGTCGCGTTTGGAGCGCGCTTTCTGCACGGGTGATGTGGTAAACGGGGACGGACGAAGCATTCTGAGCAAGCGCCGCACGCGGCAAGATGCACGCGAGGCTGGCCATCGCCATCGCAGTTGTTGCCGATGCTCGCCTGTCGCCTGGAAAAACTATCATTCATTACTCCTTCGATGCACCCGGTATCCATTCTATCTGTTTGACACGGAATGGGGGCTCTGGTACAATCCTGAGACGCTCAGTGGCCGGAGACGCATTGAACCGAACCCGCTCAAATTGGTCCTTCATGGTGTGCTGTCTTATTGTCGGCTTCGTCGGCATCCGCGCTGGTACCGCAATTGACCGGGCCATCCGAGCTCGTACAGCGGTTTCCACTCGTAGCAACTATTCACCTATTTCCAGGCCACCTCAAGTTACCTCTGACGAAATCTTTCGCACTGCGGTAGATGAGATTGAGCAGGAGTTTGTCGGCCCCGGCTCAGACTCCTCGGATGAGCATATGCGAGATGCGGCAATTGCTAGCATCGTCGCATCACTAAAAGATACCTCTGCAAGATATCTGCCTCCGGGGCCAGCCACAATTCGTCGGGAACAGCTGCGTGGGATCTACCAGGGTATCGGCGCAGACCTCACGATTGCAACCGTAATGCGACAGGACGTTGATTACCAATACCTTACTGTGCAAACTGTGGTTTCACATGGCTCAGCAATTCATGCAGGTCTAAAGAGCGGTGATCATATCACCGAAGTGAATGGCAGATGGGTGATTGCCTACTCAGCAACGAATGCTACTGGTGCAGGGCGCGATGCCAGTGCGATCACAGCGAAACGCGCGATCGACCTCCTCAGCAGTTCGTCCACAGGCAAAGTGACGCTTACAATCGAGCGAATAGGCTCAGCTCCATTCCATGTGACGCTTCCCCTCAGAAGAGCTGCCGGGCTCAACCATCATCAAACGGCCTGTGGCTCGCGAGCAGAAATGATTACGGTTCGCGCTTTTGATCGCTCCCTGATCGCATATGCGGACCGTATTATCGATACGGCTGTTCAGCAGCATCGAGCGCTTATAATCGATTTAAGGCAGTCGGACGGCGGTGTCTATTGCGGCCCGAACGATAGCGACGACGCCCTCGATGCCGCATTGCATGTCCTATCCAGGCTCAGTCCAAGCGTTGCTTTCGGCAAGATAGAGCGGCATCCCGGTAAATTGGAGGATGTTGTTAGGGAACGCAACACCCAGGCAGCGATAGTACCCGTATTTGTGTTGATCGACTCAGGGACGTCGGGACTATCCGAGTTTGTTGCGAGCTCACTTAAGAGCTGCTCAAAGGCTCAGCTCATAGGTGAGAAGAGTTTCGGGAAGCCTGAGCTGATGCAGGTGGCGGCTCTGCGCGGAGGCGGCGCACTCGAGCTCACCTATGGTAAGCTGCATGCGGCTTCAGGGGCCGCCCTAGATAGCGGCATTGCCCCGGACCTGAAGACCGCGCCGAAGACGGCGCAGCGCGACCCTGCGCTCGAAGCGTCGCTAGTTCTCGTAGGACGATAGACACATAGAGCAGCCAACCCACAGTCAAAACAATCGCCCAAAGCCAAACATGAACGCGAGATACACAACATTTATCGGTATATTCTGCATCGGCTTGCTGGTTGGTTTTGCTGGCGACTGGGCCGCACATGCCCAGCACAAAGCCCCGGTACTCACGATCCGGTCAATATCCGGTGCCGATGCTGCGGAGAGTGAGGGCGGGCGGGCCGCAGTATCGACTGCTGCCACGCAGAGCACGCTCGCATTGCAGGCCTATCGTTCTACGATTGAGATCCTCTCGCAATCCAACTGGAATTACGGCGCCGGCATGAGTGATGCCGATCGGCGTAATCTGGCATTAACAGGAGTACGCGGAATGCTCACAAGCCTGCGTGATCCATTTACGTGCTATCTCGATGCGGCAGAGTGGCAGCGGCTCGTGACCCTAACCGATGGTGAGTTCGGCGGGATCGGTGCGATCATGGAGAAGAAGGGTGGCAAACTGCTAATCGTTCGTCCGGTTCCGGGAGGTCCTGCAGACAAGGCTCGAATGAAGGCAGGCGACGAGGTTATTGCAATTGATGGGCACTTGACGGCCCACAAGAGCCTCAACGAACTCTCTCCATGGGTGCAGGGCCCCGTTGGCACACCGATCTCTATTGAAACCGTGAGAGGCTCACAGCGTCAGACCTATCGGCTCGTGCGCGAGGATATTGAGCCGCCCGTGGTCGAGGCCTGGATGGAGGATGAGCGCGCGAAGGTCGGTCGCATTGTGCTTACCGAATTTAACAAGAAGAGCGCCGCGCAGATCGATACTGCGCTGAAGTCACTTAAGAACCGAGGCTTGCGTGCGCTCATTCTAGATCTTCGGTTTAACCCGGGTGGATTGCTGGATGCTGCGGTCGATGTCACCAGCATGTTCGTTACGCGAGGCATGCGTCCGGAGCTCAATAAGAACGTCGTCATCGTTAAGTATGCAGACGGTGTGGAAGAGGGTCTAAAGCTTCGCGCAGACTTGCAGCCCGATGCCGTCGTTCCACTGGTGGTGCTGGTGAACGGATCGAGCGCATCGGCTGCCGAGATCGTAACGGCAGCGCTGCGGGACTATGGCGCTGCAACCGTTATCGGGGAGCGCACGTATGGCAAAGGGAAAGTGCAGACTCTCTTTGAGATTGACCATGGCCGGGAAGGCGGAATGCGGCTAACGACCTCCCTTTACTATCCGCCAGGCCGTTACGATATCAGTTTCAAGCAGGATGACATGGGTAATCGAATCGCCGGTACCGGCGGAATCGTCCCCGACGTAACTGTTCCGCCATCAAAATCCTGGAGTGAGGAGTTTGCCGATCGTACTAACGATGGGCAGCTCAAAGCAGCGATCGCACTTGCCATTGGCAAGATCGCGGCTGTTAAGGAAAGTAACAAGCATTGAGAAAGTCATATCTGTGTTTTGCCCTGTTTGCGGGAGCCACGGCAGTGGCAACGTTGCTGCCCGGCTGTCGCCGTTCCCCGGCGCCTGCCGCGCCAGTATCGCTAGCTCCAAAGCCTGTGGTTAGCGCCGCGCCCGTCGTTCCTGCTAAGCCCGTCTCACCTCTGGCAAACCTCACGCCCGAGGCAGATCAGTTTCTAGGAAGCCAGCCAGATGCAAAGATGGTCGCGATGACATTTGATGCGGGCGCCGATGACGAGGCGGTACCTCTTCTGGTAAAGACGCTTACGGAGCGTCATCTGAAATGCACCTTCTTTCTTACCGGGGCATTCTGTAAACGCTTCCCGGAAAAATGCAAGATGATTGCAGACGCCGGCATGGAGCTTGGGAACCACTCCTTCCATCATCCGAAGTTCACTACGAAATCGGCAGAACAGATCCATGAAGAGCTGACAACGGCCGAAGCCGAGATCGAGAAGGCGTGCCGACGAGGCGCAAAGCCGCTTTTTCGCTATCCCTATGGAGACAGCGATAAGCGCGTAAGGGCGATAGTTGCGAAGGAGGGATATCAGGGGATCTCGTGGTCAGTTGATTCTCTGGATAGTGTTGGGCAACCCAAAGACGCAGAATTCGTGATCCAGCGTATCGAAAAGAAGCTGAAACCGGGCGGCATCACATTAATGCATGTCTCTCGAATAGAGTCTGCAAAATCGCTGCCAACAATCATCGATTGGCTCGATGCTCAGGGTGTGAAGGTTGTTCCAGTGAGTGAGCTGCTGGAAGCCTACCTCCATGAAAAAGAGCTCAAGCGCAGCATGACTAAGAGTAAGAAGTAAACAAATTCCCCAAGCGGAAGTACGCTCCAATCCTCACGCCGCTGACATCGAACGCACTGCCGCCACTGGAGCCCGCGTGTCCCCACGCGGAAAGACCTTGGAAACCCTGTTCACCCTCATCGAACGCACGGCATTTACTGTAGGAGCGCTGCGATAGATTCTGAAACGTTCTCACCTGATCATGACAATAGCCGCGTCCCCCTTGCAGACGCACGGCGCTATCTCTTCTCCCGGTAGTTCTCTGTTCTCTGCACCTCTTCTCCCGCAGGTGTGACGCGGCATCCATCACCCGCTGCGACAGCGCGCTGCGGCGAATCGATGCTGGATGGCGGATCACAATGTGATACTAAGGCAAGTCAGATAAATAATTGAATCTTTCCGTTGCCTCTTTGCCTGTGCTCGCGGATTGTATGGAAGTCAAGGTTGATCGGTAGATAGCACAATAATTTCATACCGGCATCCGTTTAGACAGAGTCTTATTCAGCGTCGATGTCAAATATGACTTCATGGTAAAGGAAGCCGCTATTCTAAGCCGTTTTTTAGCCGTTCGCGATCACCTGGATGAGCTTGGTCTACGCATGTTTGCCGCGGGCGAAGCCCGCGCGGTGGGCCCCAGTTACGACACAGGTCATCGTTTCTACGCAGTCCCCCACACTCCTTGACTTTTCTGAGCCTGGGGACGTATTGGTTGCCGATCGGGTGAATGGTGGGACCGTACTGACGCGGCTCGAAGTCGATCCACTCAAGCTATGGCTGGAGGAGTACAGCCTCGGCCAACTCTGGGAGAAATCGGAATTGCTTTTCTACTCCAGAGGAGATCAATGACTCACCCGAGACGGCACCTTCGAAACGTATCGAGAGGTCAATACCCGGTTACGAAAAGCCGCTCTCAGGTGTCCTTGCCGCTCAAGCGGTCGGCCTTTCGATAATTCGTGAGCAATGCCCCATTTTTAATTCCTGGGTGCGCGACCACGTGAACCTGCCTTGACCGATTACTGTTGAAATTTGGTAATCGCAAAAATCCCCCAAGTCCTTCATCATTGATCGCTTGCAAATTAATCTGCTGCCGTACGGAACTCTTTCGTTGGACAGGCAGTCTGATGTAAAGCCATATTCCCCCACAAATCCTACAGCCTTGGCACGTTTGAAGTTCACAATCACAGCGCCTACGACCGGTACGAGCGATCCTGCCGTGATGGTTTAATGTGGCAACTCTCTCGGTTCTACCAGTCATAAGGAGCGGTCATGAAGCTGCTTGTTTCGCTTTGCGTCGCTGCGTCGGTATATGCTCTTCTGTTTTCTGGCTGTGGCGGGGGAGGCAGTACGACGGGCGCAAGCTCTCCCTCTTCTCCTTCGGGCTCAACTCGCGCTGGAAATGTTTTGCTCACGGTCAATTGGCCGCCACCTACCCGTCAGAAACCGGCTGCCACGAACAGCATTAAGGTGACAATCTCGCAGGGCTCATCCGTGATAGCCAGCCAACTTTTGGCGCCAGCGTCGTTGGGAAGTGTGGGCAGCATCACACTAAGCAGTGTGGCGCCAGGTAGTCTCATGCTGTCGGCCGCGGCCATGCCAAACGCAAATGGTTCAGGCGTTGCGCTGGCCCAGGGGGCTTCAGGAGTAACGGTCGCTCCTGGAGAGACGGCGTCGGTTACGGTAACCATGGCCAGCACCATCAATGCGCTCACGATTGCCCCAGGCAAGGTTACATTGGGAACCGGTCAAACACGCTCCCTGGTGGCGTCTGCCACGGATAGCTCGAAGAACATCGTGCCGCTTACACCCGGAAAGCTGATTTGGAGTTCGAACAATATTGCGGCTGCCTCGGTCGATAGCAGCGGAAAGGTTACTGGCACAGGAATCGGCCCGACGGTGGTAAGCGTTACCGACACGGAAACTGGCAGAAGCGCTACCGCCGCCGTCACCTCGGTTCACCCGATCTACGGACTCAGCTTCAGCCCTTTCGTGCAGGCGGGACAGGATCCCAATTCAGGCACCGTTGTCACTTCGGCGCAGGTCACATCGCTGCTTGCGGGAATCAGCGGATATACCACGTGGATACGAACGTTTGGCATGCAAAACGGGCTTGAAAACGTGCCTGCAATCGCGAGACAGATGGGCTTCAAGACGGCGATTGGAGCCTATATCAGCAGCGATCCAACCATAACGGGGACGCAGATTGCAAACTTGGTTGCAGCCGCGCAGGCAGGGAAAGTCGACATCGCGATTGTCGGAAACGAATCTCTTAAGAACGGGACCGTAACCGAGAGCCAGCTTCTCACCTACATTCAATTGGTGAAAGCTCAGGTGCCAAAGAACGTGTTGGTAACCTATGTTGATACGTGGAACACTATGTTGGCGCACCCCAACGTCGTTGCCGCAGTGGATATCGTCGCGGTCAATATCTATCCGTTTTACGATAACCAATCCATTGGCCAGGCGCTCTCATCGTTCCAATCGGCCTATGCAAACACGGTCGCTGCAGCTAACGGCAAGCAGGTAATCGTCACCGAAACGGGCTGGCCAGGATCTGGTAATCCTCCTGCGACCGGTTCAACCGCTTTGCCATCGGCCGCAAGTGAGACTGCATATTTCAACTCTATACAGACCTGGGCTCGCCACGTGAACCTTCCGCTCTTCTATTTTGATGCTTATGATGAGGCTTGGAAAGCCAACTATAACGACTATGCGTCCTGGGGAATCTGGGATTCAAACGGCATAATGAAGCCGGGTATGCGGGCTGTCTTTCAGAACTAAAGCTCGGCTACCCGAAAAACACCGGATATCCCCTTACGGCCTGCCCGTTATCGGTTGTCGAGTGGTTAGCGGGGCACGACATGAACCATCAATTTGTTATACCGATGTTGGTTGCGGCATCAAAATTGGAAGAGGGCGGCCGAATGTTTGCTCGACCGCCCTCAGCATATCATATTACAGGCGCGCCGCTGCATCCATTACACGCTGCGACAGCGCGCTGTGGCCAGCAGGTACAGGGTGACGGATCACAATGTGCCTTCTTGGCGACGCAGCCGTATCGGCGATGTATTTCAATTGTGCTATCGTCCGGTGTTGCGCGAGATCCAGATTGCCAAGGGTCCGAGTGACGAAGCTCCCGCGAGTGCCGTTCACCTCGTCGACTGCCTTTCTTTCTTCAAGCGTTTCTATAATCTCAGGGCAGTAATAGAGTGTGCCGAGCGCTTGTTCCCGAATCGGATTATATTCGACATAATACAGAGCCTCTGCAGCTGCATTCACAAGCCCATCATCATGCGAATTTGCGACGACGTGCAGGAGGTATTGCAGCTGGATCGCTTCATAGGAACCGGCTGCCACCTCGTGCGATAGGTCGATCGAAGTCATCCGGTATAGCGCCACACGGATGTCATTAGGCAAGTTCGGCGCTGCCAGCAGCGCCGTAACCACGCGCCTGCATTCCGCTATGTGTGGTGTTGAGGGGTTGAAGACAGCGGCACGTGTTCCGCCGTAGTCGGAGAGGATCTGCAGGGCTAGATGTTTCCGCTCGTCCGATAATAATGCATTACGCACTTGCGCAGCCACCTCATTCATCACTGCAGCGGAGTCGGTCCGTCGCATACAGGCGGCGTAGTACCTGCACTCATGAATAATCGGGTCCGATGGACCAGTAAGCCATTGGCTCCCGTACCCATTTAGTTGTTGGGCCCGGCTCGAATCGTATCGCAAGATCCAGAGTTCGCCGGGACGCATTACCTGTGTGGGCGGCGAGCCGTGGTTCCAATACGGCCTTCGGTCGGCGACTGGGTTTACAATTTGAACGTCGCCCGAAACGGGATGGCCAACCAGTGTTTCTATAATGTGCAGCCTGCCGGAAGAGACTTCGGGCGCGGATCCTGGCCGCGCCCGTGGCCCGGTTGGATCAACCTTGACACTGATCACTTGTGCCAACACCAGGCACGCACCAGCGCCGGCGGTTGCCAGTTCCGATAAACCGTTGCGATTGTCTCGCCAGGGCGGCGGCGATGCCAATGGAGGCGGCACGGGCAGCGATAGATCCATGGTCTCCTGCTGCCGAAAGCCCATGCAGACAACTGCTGCCAATATAAGAGCTGCGCCGGAGCGCGCTTGTGAACTTAGATGAAAACGAGAATTATGTAACATGACTACCTTCTCCAACGTTTCGAGCGAAGCCGTTTATGCCAGTCGCTCACGGCGAGCTCGCTACTATTACAGGGCTGAGGCCAGGGCATGGCCGGCGATGTCCACACGCAATTCGCGCTGTAATAACAGGCTAATGCATCCGAAACACCGTCCCAAATTGGTGTTGACGGCGTAGGAAGATGGACTGAACACGGGAGCTGCAGTGCTGGGATTTGTCCGCAAGAGACGTCTCCATATAGCGTGAGCGTCTGTATGATCCCAATCGTAATTGTGTTCACACCCGATAAACCGGCTGGCGGCACGACCGTTGCAGTCACCCGCAGATCTCTTGTAGGAGCATATGAGCCGCTGAGCACCAGGTTTTGACTATTGAAAACACAGTTTCCAGCCGGGCCGATATTTACGACGTCCGCTGCAGGATAAGCTGGACAGGAAATGCCGTAGATGTTGATCGTGAATGTGTTGTAAGTCGGTTGGCCATTGTCACGCATAAGTTGACCGTTATAATATGCAGCAAATGTAAGGGGCCACTGGCATGCACCGACCGGGGTTGCTATCCGGGGACCATTGTAGCTCCAACGCGCTTCCATGGTCTGATTATACGGTACTGGTGTTAGAACACACTGGCCACCATTCACGGTCACGGTAACATTGCTGATATTCAGTGTACATCGCCGTGGCCGACCCGCCATTGTGTCATCATATCCCAAAACCGAATGCGCATAACTGCTGTGAGTAAGGCGGCCTAAACGGAAGAGCATTGGATTAACGCTGTGCAGAGGCGCTCTTCGCCGCATCTGAGCATGTTGTGTCGCCCCGGACCGTATGGGCGCACCTTCGGCGCCGGATCTTTCTCATCTTCGCACACTGGTCACTGCGTACACTACCCGAAAAATACCGGATATCCCCTTACGGCCTGCCCGCTCCAGGCCCCAAAGAGCCCCCAGAAGACGCCTGCGATGGCGAAGTGGCCGAAGGCGAGCCCAAGGAAGAACGGAGCGGAGCGTCGATAGTGCCGGATGCCGCCGTACTTGAGCGTGATCGATTTCACGAGCCAGACGATCAGGAACGACGACCAGATCAGATCGCCCGCGCAGCAGCTCATCGCGTAGCCCAGTGGGTGAAACCAGAAGCCCGCGAATCGAACGCGCAAGGCCCAGAGGATCACAACCAGTATTCCTCCAACACTCATCGCCATCGTACGGTGAAAATCGGGCAGCAGCGGAGTGTGTGGGTATTGTGCTGCAGCGACATACTCCGGCTCCGCCAGGTAGTCTCCCCACATCTCTCTCAACTGCGCAGACCCATGGGCATAGTAGGGCGTGAGGTGGATATACCAGCCAACGAAGACGCCGAGCGCAACCGCAATCAGGGCCGCAATGGCAAACCGTGATGACCTCGAGTTGGATCGCCGCGAGAGCTCCATGCCCTCTACCTGATAGCCGGTTATAGCGGTGAAATACCCGCGCCCAACCACGGTAAAGAGAGCCCAGGTTGGCAGATTCCTTGCTCCTGCAGCCACGAATGGAGCCGATCCAAAAGCGTAAAGCAGCGCCTTCTTCTGCATCTGGAAGGGGAAGAGCCACATCATCGGCACGCCGGCCTCGGCGCGCAACCTGCCATAGACGAGCGCTACCGACATGATGATAAGCAGGTACGCCAGCGAGGTCCACGCAGCCATGCCAGCCATGCTCATGAAGGCCCAGACGGCTGCGAAGCCTGCTAGCAGCCCCAAAACGGCCGTTCTGCAGGTGATGCCCTCCGGCCCAATTTCAGAATCTCCCCGAATTGCGGACTTTATGGAATCTAACAGCGGACGCCGGGATACCCACACTAGCACGATAGCGAGAGCAATGTAGGCGCCCATTCCCTGCTCATTACTGTAGGGAAGCGTTTGCGGCGCGGCGCCAATTGACACCCCAAACACGGCTGCCAGCTTCATCATGATAAACGACAGCCAAACTGTCAAGCTAATCTCAGTCGAAACTAGATAACCAAGGCCGATTAACTCAGGTCGAAAATAGAAGCTGAGCGGCGCCATCTCGCTCCACGGCGCCGATGGGAACATCTCGTTGAGCTTGATCTGGCTTCCGAGGGCGGGAATATCGGGGACAAAAGCATGTGCGATGTTGATGCCGTTATAGATTGCGGCGACAAGAATGCCAGCCCGAAGAGCCTTGTTCTGATAGAACGGAACGGCCTCTGAGCCCGTGTCGCTCGTGAGCTCAATCGGAATTACGGTCTGAGGGAAGAGAAGCCGCTCTTGTCTGGACCAGGCCCGATAGAAGAGCGCCATCATGCAGTAGAGCGCGCACCATAAAGCTACAAAGAAGAAAAGCCACATAACACATGGCTGCAGCCATAGCCCCCACGGTACTGTGCCTGTTGGCGATTTCTCGTACATCTGGCGGATCGCTTCGGTGTTGTGCACCAACAGCGAATCGGGTAACAGTTTACGAAGCGAGGGGATGTCCGAATTTTTGAAGTAGTAGGGGATGCCCATCAGGGTAAACAGAAACTGCGTTACGCCCACTCCCATCACCATCGAGCTTACGGTTACCATCAGGAAGATCACAAGGATCTCGCCCTGGCTTAATGGTCGCACGCCCTCAATCCGTTTGAGGAGCGCGTTGAGCGGGATAAGCAGCGTTAGCGCCGCAAGCCCGGGAATCGCAGGCACGCTCTCCGTGATCTGCGTTGCAAGGACAATGACCTCCGACTGCCTCACCCACAGACCCGCGATCAGCGTTAGAACGACAGCTATTGTCAGGGACCGGCGCGTTAGCGCGGGATCGTGGAGCGACGTTTCGCGTGACGGCTGACTGGTTGAGGTTAGCGGTTCGTCGGAATCTTGTTTCGTCATGCTAGGTCTGGATCGGGGATGCCGGTATCTGAAGATCAATATTTAGAATCGGAGCAACAACGGTGTGCCAGGCGCTAAAAGGTTACCTTCAAAAGGGGCATTCTGTCGCAGAGGCCTAAAAGCGCCAACATCGCGGCCGAAACGGTAAACTAATAACCAGTTCGCCAGATTATGAACGTTTGAACGGGGGATTGGAAGTTGACTGTTGACAGGGAGTTTTTGAAGCGTTTTACAGAGGCGCCCTCTGTTGGAACCGCTTGCGCACCCGCACTGCATCTGATTAAACACCGGTTCGGGGACGACTACAACACCACACGTGTGGACGATGGTTTCTGGCTGTTTCAGAAGAAGGGAGCCGGGCCGGAAGCCCTGCGAGCAGTATTCGTTGCACATGTCGATGAAGTTGGCGGCTGCGTCTACGGCCGGGATACCTCCGAGAGAACGCAACCTTACTTCGGGGATCTTCCGGCTTATGCCAGCCGATGTTGGGGAAATGTGCCTCGCATTTTTGCCGATGCGAAGCTGCAGGCATTCGACTATCTTGCGGAAGACGCAAGCGGCGTTTTCCCGATTTCTGGCGCCGCCATCTGGGCCTATGGTGAGGAGCGGCTGGTTGTTGCATCCTCAGATCCAACGGCGATACGGCCCTACCGAACGGTATTCACCTTCGACACCGAGACGACATTTAACGGGGATTATATAGAAGGCAAAGCGCTGGACCCAAGGATTACCACCTGGGCCGTCGTGGATGCAGTCCGGCGATTGAACTCCCCGCATGTCGCTGCGATGATCGTTATGGCCGAAGAGTGCGCGATGGACGTCGCACGCAAAGGCGTCGCGTTTCTGCAGAGGCACTCGCCGGACCTTAAGCTCGTAGTAAATGCAGATGTTCCCGCCGTGGTGAACCTAGGTGATGCACAGCTCGATCTCCCCGCGATCCGTGTGTTTGAAGGCCGCAACTTTATCGATCCCTCCTTCGGCATTCGCACAGCCGAGAGGTTGATTAACAAGGGAGTCAAGCTGCATCTCACCGCTGCCCGCAGCGGTTCACAGACTTTGCTATTTACGCCACTCGCAAACACAATTTCGGTAGCGCTGCCGAGCGATAGAGTGCACATTTCAAAATATCGGATGAGTTTGACCGGGGCAGAACGGTGCGTCGATCTACTGGAAGCGATTGGCAAAGACAGCCTCGGAATGTGATTTAGAACGGAATGCAATTACGCATTGAAATGAGGTAATGGACCCTTATGAGTGAACTGCCAGCATGGAGCGCGCTTTCCGCGCATTACAGCCGCATCAAAGACCTGCATTTGCGGGATCTATTTGCCAGCGATCCGGATCGTTTCAACAAACTTCACGTTCGTTTCGAAGACGACTTTCTGCTCGACTACTCCAAGAACCGCGTCACCGACGACACGATGCGCCTGCTCTTCGACCTCGCGACAGAGGCGGGAGTTTCCGGCTGGGCGCAAAGCATGTTTGCTGGTGCGAAGATCAACATCACAGAAAATCGCGCCGTACTACACATCGCTCTCCGAAATCGCAGCAATAGCCCTGTCATCGTCGATGGCGTGGATGTTATGCCGCAGGTTAACGCGGTACTGGGCCAGATGAAGGACTTTAGCGACAAGGTCCGGAGCGGCGCGTGGACCGGATATACCGGTGAGAAGATCACCGATGTTGTAAACATCGGTATTGGTGGGTCCGATCTTGGGCCAGTCATGGTCACTGAAGCGCTCAAACCCTATTCCGATCGCAGCATAAATGTACACTTCGTCTCCAATGTGGACGGTACCCATATCGCGGAAGCGCTGCGTCTCTGCAATCAGGAGACAACCCTCTTCATTATCGCCTCCAAGACCTTTACAACACAGGAGACGATGAAGAACGCAGAGACCGCGAAGAACTGGCTGTTGGAAAAGGCATCACCCGCCCATGTAGCTAAGCACTTCGTCGCGCTCTCAACCAATGCCCCTGCGGTCTCCAAATTCGGCATTGATACGGCCAATATGTTCGAATTCTGGGATTGGGTTGGCGGGCGTTATTCGCTCTGGTCCGCTATCGGCTTGAGCATTGCCATCTCGATCGGCTTCGATAACTTTGCCGAACTGCTGGATGGCGCGCATGCGATGGATCAGCACTTCGTTACAACGCCCTATGAGAACAATCTGCCAGTTATTCTCGCGCTGCTTGGAATCTGGTACAACAACTTCTTCGGCGCACAGAGCCAGGCGATATTGCCTTACGACCAGTACATGCACCGCTTTCCAGCCTACTTCCAGCAGGGCGATATGGAGAGCAACGGCAAAGGGGTCGATCGCGAGGGCGGACCCGTCACGGATCAGACGGGCCCGATCATATGGGGTGAGCCTGGCACAAATGGGCAGCATGCGTTCTATCAGCTCATCCATCAGGGTACCAAGCTGATCCCATGTGATTTCATTGCCCCGATCGAAACGCAGAACCCGATTAGCGATCACCACCCGATCCTGCTTTCGAACTTCTTTGCTCAGACCGAGGCGCTGATGCGCGGTAAGACCAATGCCGAGGTCCGCGCCGAGCTACAGCATGATGGAATCGTGGGCGAGGCGCAGGATAAGCTGGCGCCGCACAAGGTGTTTACCGGAAATCGTCCAACCAACTCGATTCTGTTCCAGAAACTTACGCCGCGTACTCTAGGATCGCTCATCGCAATGTATGAGCACAAGATCTTTACCCAGGGCATCATCTGGAACATCAACTCATTCGATCAGTGGGGAGTAGAGCTAGGCAAGCAACTTGCCAGGAGGATCCTGCCGGAGCTCTCCTCTGAGGGACCGGTTGCATCTCATGATAGCTCCACCAACGGGCTTATCAATGAGTACAAGAATCGCAAGCGATAAGCCAGCCCCGCAACGGATGCGGCAAACTGGCGGAAAGCGTATCGAGAGATGAAAAACTCACCCTTTCGCATGCTTTGCACGGCGGCGCTGACAGTAGTACTGTCGGCGCCGTCTGTGTCTCGGGCGGATGGAGACAAACCTCTGTTTCCCTTTGTGATCCCGTGGTCTGGCACGGAACTAAAAGCGGGCGCTGTGACGGACGTCTCCTTCCTGAACTCCAAGCCGGCCGGGTTGCACGGTGCAATTCGTGCTTCAGGCGGTCACTTCGTCGAGTCCGGTACCGGACGGCGCATTCGATTTCTTGCCACAAATTTTGCAGCTAAGACTGCCTTCCCGTCCCATGCGGATGCCGAAAAGGTGGCGCTCCGACTTGCGCGCCTCGGCATCAACCTGGTGCGAATGCATCACATGGATAATGACGACTGGGGCCAGGATGCGAGCATCTGGGACTACTCGTTCAAAGATCGCCAGCACATCAGTGCGGCCCAACTGGACAAGCTGGATTACCTGATTGCGCAGCTCAAAAAGAACGGCATCTACCTAAACCTGAATCTGCATGTGAGCCGACAGTTTACCGAGGCGGATGGCTTTCCAGAGTCGGTAAGCAAGATCGCCTTCAGTTATGATAAGCGAGTAGATGAGTTCGATTCGCGCATGATCGAACTCCAGAAGAGGTACGTGCACGACCTTTTAACTCATGTGAATCCCTACACCGGGCTCGCCTACTGTGTCGATCCTGCCATTGCTGTGGTGGAGATCAATAACGAAAACTCCCTCGTCGGAGATCCCTGGGCGAACTACGGAGCCGATCTCGACACGCTCCCAGAGCCATTTCGCGGCGAACTCGCCGGGCTATGGAATCGGTGGCTGCTGCGGACATACCACACGCAGGCTGCTCTGAAAACTGCATGGGCGGTGGGAGTAACTCCGAATGGTCCCGGCCTATTGAGCGCGGGATCGACCTGGTCGGACGAGCATCAGGGTGGGACAGAGTCTGCGATGACGGTAAAGCATCAGGAGAACAGCGCTGGCGCTGAGCCCATCGAGGTGGAGGTGCGCAAAACAGACGGAACAGACTGGCATGTGCAGGCACATGTTACCGGGCTGGATCTTCAGGACGGTTCTACCTATACGGTTAGCTTCCGGGCAAAGGCCAGTGCATCGCGAACCATCGGAATTACCGCGGGTCTGGATCAAGCGGACTGGCACAACATCGGCCTCACTGGCAGCATGCAGCTTGGCGAACAGTGGAAGCAGTATCGGTTTGTGTTCGATGCGCACAATGTGGTCGCTAAGCATGGAAGGGTCGCGCTCGTGGTTGGCGGCGATACCGGCACGGTGTCGATTTCGGACCTTCAGATCCACCCGGGAGCAGAGGGCGCGGGTATTCAGCCAAAGGAATCGCTGGAGGAGGCGAACGTTGGCATTCCTGTAAACGCGCTTCGGGCAGAGCATGCAGATTGGATCCGTTTTCTGGCCGATACCGAGCGAGACTACGCGGTCGAGATGCGGCGCTATCTCAAAGATGAGCTTAAGGTTCAATCGAATATCATCTGCTCGCAGGTTTCATGGGGTGGAAAGACGGGTATTCGGCGCGAATCGGAGATGGACTTTGCGGACAATCACGCCTA
>CAIXIX010000176.1 GCA_903919615.1 uncultured Chthonomonas sp. | reverse complement strand
CCCGCCGAAGCGGGGCCGATACGCTTATCGTGATCCAGAGCGCTAGCTGTGATCTGCACGCTTGCACATGCATCATGATATGCTAGATACTGGCACCAAAAAGAGAACACGAGGACCGCTTCGCGCCTACAGCCCTACTGCCAGCTTTGTAATCGCCGCAGCGATGTCCTCCATATCCGAGTGTGTTCCAAGCAGGCAGGTCTGTGGAATCCAGGTTGTTTCGAGGCAAACAGCCTCGCACTCCGGCAGTACAAGCTCGGCATACTTAATGCGGTTTCCGTTCTGGCACCAGGTGCCGTCACGGCGTGAGAACTTATCGAATACGCGCTCTTTGTACAACGGAACATATCCCGTGCTGCAAGGAACACCCTCAGCCATCAGCGCTGCGACGAAGTCGCTATGATTGAGTCCGCCAAACCGGTCTGGCTTATATCGAAATGTAAACAGATGGTTAGCATGGATCGTGATTCTGTCATCTTCGGACGGCAATTGTATCGAATCGACGTCTTTAAGAAGCGAACGCAAATAGGCTGCGTTATCTGTTCGCAAATCGGTCTGAGCCGGAAGGCGCTTCATCTGAGCCCGCAAAATCGCACTCTGGAATTCGGTGAGACGATAGTTGCTTCCAAGCACAACATGCTCGTACCAACGGCCTGATCGACTGCGCCCAACGTTAGCAACCGACCACGCGGCCTCAGCGATTGCCTCGTTGTTACTGACGATAATGCCACCCTCACCACTATTGAGATTTTTGCTGGCCTGAAAGCTAAAGGTCCCCAGGTCGCCGATCGCGCCAACCTTCGTGCCGCGCCACTCTGCGCCTTGCGCCTGAGCCGCATCCTCGATTAGCTTGAGGCCATGCTTCTTCGCGATTGCCGGTATCGCGTCCATGTCTGCAGGTCTGCCAGCCATGTGAACGAGGATGATCGCCTTCGTCCGCGGAGTGATGGCAGCTTCGATCAGGGTGGGATCGATGTTCAGAGTGTCGCCCTGAATATCGACAAACACAGGAGTTGCGCTCACCGCGAGAACGGCGCTTGCGGTGGCAATAAACGTATACGGCGGAACGATGACTTCGTCACCACACCCAACGCCAATCGCGCGAAGCGCGATCTCCAACGCAGCTGTACCGTTCGTGCAGTTTACTCCGTACTTTGCATCCTGATACGCTGCAAACTCTTTTTCAAACTCCTTGCCCTGCGTACCTTCTACAGACCACCAATTGCCGCTATGAAGGACTTCAAGCAGCGCCTTTTCTTCTGTCTCGTCAAAAATGGGCCACTTGGGCCATGGTCGGGCTTCAATGTCCCTGACCGCTGTTCCCCCACGTACTGCGGGTACATTCGCATGTGTCACTGTTTCAGGTCCTCCAACCAGCCTCTCCGCAGCAATCGCTGCGCATCGGGTTCTGCATTTGCCGAATTAAGAAGCTGCATTTCACTACTCAAACCAAACGGTGCAAGCAGTTCTGCCATTGGTAAATCTGCTGTCGACTGCACCAACGTATTGTACAAATCAGATAGATCCTGTCCGGCCACTTCATTCACAGTCGTTCTGATCTCATCTTCACCATAACCTGGCTGCGGCTGTACGTGCCTCTTATACAACAGGCGCAAAACATCATCCAGTGACTTCTGCCCCTTTGTAACCGCGCGAATCTTAAGATCCAAACACAGCCCGATTAGCTCACCTTTGAAATAGTAAGAGAGGCCACCATAGCCCTGGCTGTCTCCAGACTCCCACACCTTATAACTCGCATCTTCTGCGGTAACTTTGCGCCAGGCATCCATTGAAGGTATCGCGGCCAGCATCCTCCTATAATGTGTTAGTAAGGCATCGGGCGTTGTAAATCCGGCGCGAAGACAGCTAATCTGAGCGTAATATTCCGTCACTCCCTCGGCAAACCAGAGGTTGTGCGTGCGGGGCGGAGTTATGTAATCAAACGGCCCCAAACTCTCGGGCCGTATTCGCTTGATATTCCACTGATGGAAGAACTCGTGACCAATCATGGAGCTGAACCGCGCAGGTGAGACACGGGAAAACAGGCCGATCCTAAAACTATTCAGGTGCTCGAGTCCACCGCCCGGACCGTCGATATCAAACAGGAAGGCATAATGGCCTGAAGGCATGCCCCCCATCAAACTGCTTTCGGTATGTGCGATGGTCTTAGCGACACTAAGCAGTTCATCGGCAGCCCGCACTGCGGAAGGCTTACGGAAGAGCACGAGGCTAAAATCTGCATTATCCTGTTTGAATGTGGTGATCTTCAATCCTTCCGCATCGCCGAACACCTCCGGTGAATCTGCCAGAGCATCGTAGTCTGTCGCCTTGTAACCTACTGGGTCGGCAGCAGTTGCCAGAATTGGTTCAAGTGGCAGCGTACCGGTCCAGGCAGCTGGAAGATGGAGAAAGAGGCGGCACGGTGAAGTTTTGTGATCGACCAGGTATATCAGCGCGGCCGGGCCGTTTACGAAACCAAAATGAGTATTCAGCTTTATGTTCTCGCTGAATATGCCAGGGGGCGTTTCATACATCGTGTAGTGAATCGCGTATTTGCCCTGCTTGCTTCCATTGATCGTCCAGGTGTTAGCATCCGTTTGCGCGGTTGGTACAGCCTGTTCAGTTCCGGTTTCCGAAACCTCAAATGCTTTCAGATCTCGAAGCTGCTTCGCATGGTTCTGCAGATGGTAATCGCCCGGAGACCATGTCGGCATTTGCACCTCAATGCGGCCAGGGTCGCCTTTGATCTCAATACTAACCTTAATATCTAGATGCGGTTCACCGGTCGCGACGTATGAGAGATCGTACCGAACTGCACCATTTTCAGAGTTGAGCACGTCGAACTTTGTCGGCTCGGATGCATTTACTCTGCTGCACGCCGTGGATAGCGGTATCCAGACGAGCGCCAGTACACTACACAATCGGTATTTATATGGTTTGCCGGTTCTGGTCACTCTAGTGCTCCGTTATCCTTAGTGGCATGAGTTGAGACCCGAACTCCCGTGTTCAGGATATTAACATGCACGCTGCCGCTGAGATCACTCTCATCATTCGCGCGACAATCTGCCCATACAATCTTACTTCTATCTTGTGACCAATCGCAATCCGAACTGCCAATTGTTCCGATTTGTCGCACTTCTTGTGTGGAAAGCGTTAGCACAACCACATCGAATCGGTTGCCGTGAGGAGACAGGGCTCCAATATGTTCGTCATCGATCCATACAGGGGCAATATATCCGGCGCTGAGGGGAAGGACGGGGCTCACTCGAGTCATCTTTGCATCTACGATGCCGACGATCCAAATCTCATATCGATTGAATTCTCGCGCTGAAGGAGTGAGTGTGCATACGACCTTGGCGCCATCTGGAGACCAGGATAGAAAACCAAATCGTGGTGTGATACGCTCGTGTGCATTTAGCAATCTCCCTGTTGTCTCTGTGAATGTTTTGGCAGGTAAGCGCACTATCTGAGCGCACGGCTGAATTGTCCCAGGGCTCATAATGCGCATCGTCTCTGTTGTAGGCGTGAAGGGCTCCCGCAAAATTGCCTGGCGCAAGGTTAAGACATGGGCATCGCATCCCGCATGCTCCGGCTTCCAGGCAGCCCAATCACTATCATCGAAGTAATCGAATCGAGGTGTCGGGTTGTTGTCACTCTGATGCAGTAGAGGGTGAACGAAGATTCGCTTCTGCCCGTTGACGCCATCGCCCGTAAACGCAATAAACTTGCCATCAGGTGACCACTGAGGATTGTGGAAGTAGTAAAGATTACCCGGATAATGAGGTGGGTGCCCGATCAGCTTTACAGCCCTATGACGTTTTGTATCGTACGCCCAAAGGCATGTACCTGCGATCCGATCGCCATCTTCAAAGGTAAACCAATCTGCCCGTTCAAAGGCAATAAAACGGTCGCTTGGAGACCATGCTATTGTATCCGGGCTGCTGTATCGTGCAAGATCCGAACCATACTGTCTGTCGGGAGAGACAACCTCTGCAGGCATCACAGATCCGGATCCCGTAAGATCCAGATTCGCTGTCCACAACTGAAGCTTCCGATCCGGAGTACTCCGTAGAAATGCGATACGCCGACCATCGTGCGAGAAGCGGGGATTGATATCTCGGTAGACACCACGCTTGTGCGGGGACAATTCAGGGACATCCGCCGTCGCCGCCGCTCTAGGTCTTCGGCCGCAGCCTGTTGTAAAGCTACAAATCACGCACAAGATCACTGAGAAACGTGCTTTTGTTGCCATCGGCTTCAACGCGAGGACACCGATCCAGTCGTCTGTGAATTGGCTGGAGAAACTGTGAACTGCTGTGTTCCTGCCTTGCCAGTCAGTTTGACTAACAGGACTCCGTTTTCGTCGGAAGTTAGATTGCCTGTTATGTCGCCAGAGATTACATACTTTTGACCGTGCCCACTCATTACGCATTGAATCGCTTGAACCGACGCGGTATCGGGCTTAAACACAACGCGCACACTGTCGGTAGCGTTGTCGTATCGGTGATCCAGAAGCGCTACCGTTTGAGAACAGGTTACAATACCTTTTGAATGGTAGGCAGAGTACAGCCAGATGAGCGCGCATGCATCTCCGCTCCAATCGATCGGGCCGCAGGCCTGCCCTGTATTGCCGTCGAGCCAGGCAGGAAATGCGCTGAGCTCTCTTGCTGCGTAGCGATAGCCCTTGAGTAGATTGTCTGCAAGCTTTCGTGCAACGTCGAACTCGCCCAGGTCGAACAGCGCCTGCCACAAGAGCCAGTTCGTGCCGAACAAGACGCCTCCGTGAGCTCGATCTGATGGTGAGTAAGTCGCGGAGCGCTTAGACTCGCTTCGGATGCCACCATCAGCCCAGAAATCCGTAGGATCTTCGAGGCGCTTCAGCAAGGATGCGATACGATCGGGAGTCGCTAATTTTGAGCCACACATCAGTGGGAGAAGGCAATCAATGGTATCTGATTCTGAAAACGCCGGCGAGGCGCCTGATCGCGTTGATGAAACGAGGCGTGGGGCGTAAAGACCTCGCTGCGGCTGCCATAGCTGGTCGTTCAGTGCAGCTATAGCCTGTTTCGCATCGTCTTCGTAACCCTGCACTTCAGTTAAAGGTCGGTCCAAAATCAGGGACATCGTGTGCAGGAGTTGAGCCGATATAGCTACTTTCGCGGAGCATGCTGGATCCGCGATAGGGTCGGCAGCAGTAGTAGTGACGCCATCCGGACGAATAGCAGGCCAGGCAAATAGCCAGGAGCCTGCAGCAGTACGACACCCATCACGAAGCTCTTCGTACCGGTGCTTCGCAAAGGGATAGAGATACTTAATAAACGTGTCCGATCCAGTGGCATGATAGAGCTTCCACGCCACAAACAGGTCTGGCGATGGCATTGCGTGAAAGCTCCGTAGAGGAAGATCCGGGTTAGAAAGTGTCGCAAACCAGGCATTAAGCTGTGTTGCTGCCCAGTCCGGCCGATAGTAGATCCAGCCGAGAGCCTCGTAGCCGCCGATTTGAGGGTAGTACGATCCGCCGCCGTCGGCAGTGCGTGTTGCGGCGCCCAGGCGGCGCGCAGCATTATCCGGTACATCTAGTAAAGACTGCGCCATCAGCCGATCCATCATATCGTCGCCAGACCCGTACTTCGCTTTTTCATGTGAGTTAAGCGCGAGCGAATAGACACCGGGATGCGCAGCGGTGCGCCCCGTCGTATCTTCAGCGAGGCGCAGCAGGGTTCGTTCTGAGGCGGCCGCACTGTCGTTATCTTTGCCAATACCCACACACAGCCACACGACCCGCTTCTCACGGGGACCAATTACGATTTTGCCTGCATGTACACGTCCCCACGCGCCGGGCTCGGTATCAGCTGGGGCATCCAGATTTGTGATTGGGTCGAGGAGAGTAAGCGCAGCCTCTGGCTTGAAAACCGCTTCGGTCGTTCGGCTCGATTTGACCTGAGTAGGCGCAATCATTGCAATGGCATAGCTTTGATCGTTCGACACATGCCGCATCACCACACAGTCCTGCCGAACATCAAAACCTAGATCTTGCGGCTGAAACTGCCGCGTAATTGTGTCAATCCCTTCAAAAAGATCGACAAAGTAGTTTTGAGTCTCGCTTGAGTTATTTGAGATCTCAACGCGAATTAGAAGGCCATCCGCGCCAGGCTCGGCAAACGCAGGAAAACAGGTCACCTGGGCTGTTCCCTCGCCCCACTCCTTTGGTGGTACTGGCAACCCGTCGGCGTTCGTAAGTCTGGTCACGCGTTGTCGCAAGTGCGAGGCGTAAAATTTTATCGTGTGAGTCCAGAGGAAGCCGTCGGCATCCGCATCGGCGGCGGTGGCAATTCGGTTCACTCTTGCTGAGCCAGATTCGGGAGATGGTATCTGGTCATCCGCCTCTGCAACTACAGGTGAAAGCCCCAGCGCACGTCGTCGCAAAACAACAGATCGAAACGCCGGCGAAGATTTTCCGATCTTCACTCCGGCAGATGCTGGCAGATTTGACGCCATTATCGTTTCATAGCGTTCCTGTCCCACGATAATTGGAAATGAGAAGAGCTGCATGGGGAACCGCTGGGCGAGATAACATGGCCCAGCATGGGCGCGCGACCAGCAGCCCCAGGCTCCAGACGGCAGTTCGGTCGCCTGTATCGCTTTAGGCAGAGGAAGTGGGGGCACCTGAGCGCTGGCGTTTTTCCCATTAATCCATGAATATAAAACTAATGAGCACGTGAGTATCAATAATCTGCAGTTGCGATGCTGCACAATCGTATCATCCTTTGAATAATGGCCAGGTATCTGATCGCAAGTATAGCACAATGGGTGCTGCCCGTTCTGGCGGATTGCTGTTGGCATTGGTTCGACAGCTCATCCCAGTACCCTGTGTTGAGGTAAACTCTACGCGGTTCCGATGGCGTAGATCGGGCCACCAGGAAGTGCCGTATATACGTAAGTTTGGGCTAAGGGCATTCTTACATAATGAAGATAAACGCAGTCGCGGCACAGATAAAGCCGCGCAAGGGTGAT
>CAIXIX010000175.1 GCA_903919615.1 uncultured Chthonomonas sp. | reverse complement strand
ATTAGGGATGCACGCGAAAGGCGAGATAGACTTCTGTTTTCTACTAGCTATGTAATCTTTAAACCATTTTGCGACGAAGTTGTGATGATTACGATTGGCTATTCTCTCAGGTGTGTCTCCAGTATGGCACACTTTATCTACCTCAGCACCATGCATCACCAACAGCTCAATCATATCAAAATTACCGGAAAACGCCGCGTAGTGCAGAGGAGTCATCCCGACAATATTCTCAGCGTCTATGTTGGTATTGCCTAAAGATAACAGATAGTCCACAAGCTCCAAATTTCCGGCTATCGCAGCGTAATGCAGTGGAGTTGTTCGTGGCGCGAAACCAGAGCTACTGTCCAATAGAATGTCGTGCAGTATATTGTTCGTACTTGCGAAGTCCATCGCTGCCAGACTGAGGTCAAGTTTCGGATAATTAACTCCCCTTACCATATGTTCCACCATCACGTTGATGCCGCGCACCGCAAGGATATAAGCCAAATCGACGTGATCAGAAATAGAGGCAACTTCTATGGGACTCTGCATCTTCTCGTTAGGGGCGTATGGATCGAGGCCGCGTTCCAGAAGTGCCTTTGCCACGTCAACATGGCCGTTTCGACATGCGTGATGAAGCGCAGAGTCGAACACGTCGTCAGGACCGCCTTTGGCCTTGACATTCACACCCATGGTGAGCAGCCACTTGATCACTTTCAGCTGGCCACTGGCGCAGGCGTACAAGAACGGGGTCATTCCAGTGTGGTCTGCAGCGTCGATGGCTGCACCCTCCCCGTGAAGCCAGTGAGCCAGCTCGATATAGCCCATACCACAGGCCACATGCAGTGTAGCGACGCCGTCCTTCGTCAAGCTGGTCACACTAACGCCTTGCTTCACGAGGTACTTCACGATTGCCAGGTGGCCGCCGCGACAAGCCTCGTGAATGACTTTATATCCGTCGATTTTTGCCGAATCGAAACTCACCCCAAGGCCCGCCAGCCACTTTACCACCTTCAAATGACCGTTAAATGCACTCTGATGTAACGCATTCGTCCCATTTTTGGTCTTTCTTTGGAAATCTACACCAGCTTCGTGAACTAGATACTTCGCCACCGACAGATGCCCCCCGTGACATGCACAATGGAAAGGAGTCAATCCTGTATGATTTGCCTGGTTCACATTCGCGCCTCTGGCTATAAGCAGCTTGGTGATTTCCTCATGGCCAGACGCACACGAGAAGTGCAACGAGTTCGAATCGTTTTCGTTCAAGGCATTCGGGTCAGCTCCAGACTTCAAAAATTCCTCAACAGCTCTCAAATCAGCGCCGACGCACGCATCATGGAAAGCAGTAATGCGCTCCGATTGAGACTTCTCAATCTGCCTGACTTCCATTGTTTTGGATTCTAGAAGCTTCCCTAGTGCGTGATGATTCGCTTCGTTCGCGAAATCAATAGGGGAGTGGCCGTTGGAGTTCCTGTCTTCTAACCCTAAGCCGCAGTCGATGAGCCACAGAGCCATGTCCTTGTGTCCAATCTGACAAGCCGCATGCAAACAAGTGTTACCGCGATGATTGACCGTCGTCACTACCGCACCAGCCTTCACCAGCCACTGGGCGATATCAAAGCTGCCTCCCAAACATGCGTAGAACAAGGCCGTGTTGCCCTCAGAGTCTTCCCCATTTAGTTCCGCATTGGAGTCGATAAGACACTTCACCACTAGTCTATTGCCTCTCAGAGAAGCAAGATGAATCGGCGCGCGGTTCTCCTTGTCCAGAGCGTTCATATCGCCTTGCATCCTAATAAGTATCCTCACCAGATCCAAATGACCTTCCTCAGCAGCACAATGCATTAGGGTGAAATTCCTCACGTCCACTACATTCACATCCAGATGGGAGACTTTATCGGCAACCGAGCTTAGTAGCTTATCCAGTCCCCTAACACACATGTAATGTAACGGCGTGTACCCTTCAACAGTCTTAGCGTATAGATTAGCCCCTCGTTCAGCCAACCAGAGCGCAATATTTGTATGTTTCCGATCACAAGCGAAGTGCAGAGCAGTGGATCCTCTATTATTGGCCGCGTTGACGTTCGCGCCAGCGTCGACAAGGAGTTGGGCCAGCTCCAAATTGCCCACCACACATGCGAAATGAAGGGGACGCGAACCATTTTCATTCTTTGATTCAAGATTCACGACTCCGGATAACAAACTCTTAACCATCGCGAGATTGCCCGCAGCACATGCATCCCTTAGTTTCTTATCGACCTCTGTGTCTTCAACTACAGACGTAGTAATCGACACATTGTCCGCCATAAAGTGAGTTGATTCATCGATTTCCGTTGCATCTGAATT
>CAIXIX010000174.1 GCA_903919615.1 uncultured Chthonomonas sp. | reverse complement strand
TATGAAAATATCTTTTAATGTACTCGTGCGCATCGCCGCACTCCTCCTTCTCTGTTGCAACGTTGCCAAAGGAGATACAGTCGTGAAATCAACCATCCCAACTGCAAAGGAGCCCGTCGCGCTGGATGCGCTGTTCGATCTAGATCGACTTCCTGTATTACGCACCTCCCAGAACGGCTTTATCTCCAGTTATGGGCGTGGTACCTGGAACGATGACTTCAAGCCACAGTACTTGAATGTTGAGAATACGCAGCACCGCTTTAAGGATCTCAAGTTCTACACATGGGCGGAAGGCGAGCGCGTGGATGACATGCCAGTAGATGCCCACTGCGAAGCCGGCGTGTGGCGGCACCTGGTTGTAACCTGGAGTCTGGCAGCAGACGGAACACTAACGAAGTGCGCTTATGTGGATGGCAAACTGGCGGGTGAGCGAAAAGTCTCTGATTGGCGTCCGGCAGAGCATCGGAGCGGCTATCCTCGTGAAAGCGGCGACAAGGTTCATATTGGCAGTCAGGTTGAGCGCAACTATCTGCATGGTGCTCTGGCCGACGTGCGGGTGTATTCGCGGCCGCTAGGCGCAGAAGAGGTTGAAGCACTTCACGCTGTCAAGATGGTATCGGAAACTGGCCAGGAGCTTCGCCTGGATGGCGAAAAGGAGAAGGCAAACCTTGAGGCGGTGTCAGGCGCCAGTCCTACGAGCGGACCCGGAGGCAGAGGCCTGACTTTTCCTGAACATACGAGCAAGATCTATCGCACATTAAACAAGATAAACCCGCGCAGTGGTACATTTGCTGCCTGGGTGAACCCGACCGCACTTGACGAAGGCGCGATGCAGCATCTCTTCTGCCTCGGTGCGGATAGCCTTGGGCTCTATCTTGCGCCACCGATCGCGGGTACCGAGGGCGTTCTAGCCGATCTCAACGGCCCGGGCTGCATCTACCGCGTGTGGTTGGGCGGCGGAGCAGATCGCACGCTGCACTTCTATTTTGATGGCGAAAAGAAGCCGAGGCTGAGCCTGCGTTTCTCTGGCCCGCATGGCGAGCCCTATCTTGGCGCTGCGCACACGCTTCCGCTTACGAGCAGCGGTGGTGAACTCTGCTACCCACCAATGATGGCGACCGGAGTCGCGGATGCTCCGTATCTTGAGACCGGCATCACCTATATGCCGATGCCCTTCAAGAAGTCCTGTAAGATCACGATGACACCGGCTGGAGACAAGTACGTTCAGGTCAACTACAGCCTCTACTCGCCGAGAACGAAATTGTCTACTTTCGATCCCCAGCATATCTCGCCAAGATCTCTGGCCCAGATTGCTGCAGGGCGAGCGCGCTGGATCATTACCACACCCATTACGCCAGCGCCAAGCGCAAAACTGGAGCAGATGGCTTGCCACGCTTCGTTGGCAGCAGGGCAAACGGAAGAGGTGTTTCGATGCGATGGTTCTGGGCGCATTACGGAGCTTAGAGTTAAGCTGCCTGAAGTTGAGCGGAACGAACCGATGCTGCGAGGCTTGAGAATGCGGGTCTACTGGGACGGGCAATCAACTCCTGCCATCGACTCGCCGGTAGGCGCATTCTTCAACGATATCTACGGCACTCCCTCCGAAGCCCACCCGGTGCCGCTATCTCCGGATATCAAGGGAGCGGTGCCGATCGAACCTGAACAGGCGCAGTGGAAGTTCGGCCTGCCTTTAGAGAATCGGAATATGCTGATCGGTTACACGCGCTCCGGCGGATACTACTGCCTTTTCCCCATGCCGTTCGCCTCCGGTGCGCGCATCACGCTAGTGAATACAACCGGAAGTTCCGTTACCGTGGACCTTAGCGTGACCCGAGAGACTCTACCCATCGCCCCAAATCTCGGCCGTTTTCATGCCTGGTACAACCGGGACAATCCGACACAGGGGATCGATGACCCGTCGCAGGTGCGGGTCGATACGTCTGGGACGAAGAATCACGTTATCGCCGATGTACATGGCCGCGGACACTTCGTCGGCTGCAGCCTATTTCTGCGCCAGGCAAAGCCCTTAAATCCGGATGTTACGCGGCTTGTAGGTGAGATCTGTGAAGGCAACGAGATGATCTTCCTTGATGACGATCCGAAGCTCACCATGATCGGCACAGGCAGCGAAGACTACCTTAATCAGAACTACTGGGTTCACGATCACATCTATCCCTACGACGGCACCCGTAACAGCTACGACACCTGCTACCGCTTCCACATTTCAGACGCTATCGTCTTTCAAAAACATCTCCACGCCACTATCGAACACGGCGCCGCCAACGCGCATTATATGGACTATTCGAGTGTAGGGTATTGGTATCAGGAATAGCAGGTGTTAGGTGTTGGGCGTCAGGTGTTTGGACGGTCAACATCATACTAGGTGTTAGGTTTTCGGTGTTGGGTTTCAGGACGGACATATCGCCTTACGGATCGAACGTTCGGATTGACCTACATACCCGACTGCTGTATTATCTCGGTACACGTGTAGCGCGACTAGACACATATAGTAATGAAGGACGCGGAGCGGGCATGGATGAAGCACACATTCCAATCGAGAAACTAGAGGTATTCAAACGGTTTGCACAAATTGCTGATGAAATCTGGAATATCGTGAGGCAATGGACACCATTTGAAAAAGATACACTGGGTAAGCAGTTGGTTAGGGCGATTGATAGCGTCGGAGCAAATCTTGTAGAAGGTGATGGGCGACAAGGAAATGCCGATGCGCTCCGTTTTCTGGTGATAGCCCGCGCATCTGCACGCGAAGCGAAATACTGGGTTGACAGAGCACAAAAACGGAATCTGATTCCGGACAGCTTTGCCGAACCTCTATTATGCGATCTTGTCTACGCAACACGACAGCTAAACAATCTGATCAAATATCGCAGATCTATCAACAGCAACGGACAAACTAGAGAAGACGCTGAGGCCTACGAAGCCTAAGCCAATTTCGTAACCAGACCAAAGAACATACGCCTCTGTCCTGAATCGGTCCCACAACCCACAACCAAACACGTGTGGTGTTGACGCCTGCTTTGCAGTCGGCAGGCGTCAATTCCGTCCTAACACCAAAAACCTGAAACCCAAAACCTACTTGCCGATTGCATTGAGCACGGCATCATTAATCGCATACACCGTTCCATCTGGGCCGATGAGGGTTGAGGTGTATGCCTCACCGGTAGGTGGCGCGAGCATCAACACTTCCGACAGTGAATTGGACGCCAGGCTCCAGCGATACATGTGGCCATCTTCGCTGTTCACCATGATCGAATCCGTAGCCGGGTCGACCGCGGCCGTGTTGATGCACCACTCACGAACGGCGCCGGGCTGGTTGGGGAAGTTCGGATCTGAAGTAACGCCCAGCACGGTCTTGATCTCTTTCATACATGAGATCCCCGAAACGGCTTCGATGGCAGACTGGTTCGGATCGACAACTGCCACCTTGTTGTGGCCATCACCCATACCACCATCTGCATAGTTGTTGTATTTGATGCATAGCAGGTATTTTGATGGTCCGCTATATCCGGCGATCATTGAAATCGGAACGATGGAGGCGCTGTCGTCCCATCCAAATGCCGCTGGGACCTTGGTAATGAGCAAGGTGCTGTTAAAATGGAGCAGCCAACCTCGTGCATTGTTTGCGGGGAAGGGGTTTTCCAGTATACCAATATAGACATCGCCATCAGGGCCGACCGTCGGTGATGCCGTGCCGTCATCGTGAATATACGCATCCCAGAAGCTCTTCGGATCCTTTAGCTTAATCTTTCCGATTGTGCTCAGGTTAGACGTTCTCAGCGCGACCAGATATCCGGCGGAGGCGTAGGTGCCGTCGGTGTTGTTGATCGTAAAGTACACGGTGTTTCCATCGTTGCTAATTGCGGGAGCGCAGTTGTGGCACACCTTGTCCATATCGGAAGAGATGCTGCCGATGCTCACATAGGTCGCAACGCCCTTCGTGTCGATCTTCACGATGGAACTGGGGATATTTAATGGGTTGGAGCCAACAGACATCACGCCGAAGTAGATATTGCCGGTGGCGTCCGCCGTTATAGGTGTATTAATGTAGAGGCTGGAATTGTAGGTCGCGCTGTTCAATGCGTAGTTGGTGTTGCCATAAAACGCAGTGCGGCCAGCAAAGGTAATCGGACCATTGGGCATGTCCACAAGGTCGCGATACATCAGCGTTCCACCAGCGCCAGGAAAATAGTAGCGTCCCTGTGCAGTAATCACACCAGAAAAGCTGGGGGTCCAATCGTGTGCAGGCAGGACGTAATCGCTCTTCATTGTCCAGATCGCGCTGCCATTTGTTCCAGATACCGCGTCAATTCTGAAGCTATTATCGCCAGTCTTTACGGGAATGACTACAGTATTCGCTACCGTTATGGAGGGAGATCCATAGTGTATATAGATTGTTCCCGTGGGATTGGTCGTATCTACCGTATGAGTCCATTTGATTTTAGAAAACGTGGAGGAGGCAACTGTCGAGAGCGCATCGTGCTGCGCGCTTCGTCCGTATCCAGCCCAGAAGGGCTTCGCAACTGGTTGATTCGAGGGCTTAGTTTGATCTGCATGGGACATGCCAGCATGCAGTATTGAAACGGCTAACAGCAACGCTGCAATTCGGCCAGATGCGCGATATATACACTTCAGAGAACTATCCTGCACAGAACTGCTCCTAACGTCATCCGAGACCTAGTGATACGAATTACGGAATGCCCGACTGCTGGCATCAAGGCGCTATTATACCGGACAAACGGCGAGTGTTCAATCGGTAAAATCCGCCGAATCGAGGATACCCTAACCAGCATCGTTAACGTGATGCTGCGCATTATGTGCGCTTGCTTTTGTGCGCGGGATCTCTGCCGGATGTGGTAGGATTCCTTGCTGCTGACTTAATACTTCAAGGTACTACGCCATCGCCGAAGCAAGCTACAATAGACGTTTAACGAGTTCACGAGTGGCTTTTCGCTCTGATTCGCACGCATCCGTAGACATGCATTTGGTCCCTCTCCCTAGCGAGCCCCGGCGAGCGGCGAGGGAGAGGTTAGGTGAGGGTCAAAAGCGCGTCAGTCAACGCTCCGCACGCATCCGTATGCGCCAAGTCCGTCCAAATACCAATACCCTGAAACTTAATACCTGCTTCACCGCATTTCTGAAGTAAGGCGTCTGTAGAAGACTGAATGGTAAACTGCCATTTCACAACCCTACTGGGAGAAACACGTTTGAGGAGATTTTCTATCGGTTCCGTATTTTGCGCCATGCTGGCGCTGCTCCTCATCTCGTTGCGAGAGGACATCTCCAGCGCTGGTAACAGCGCGCCCGCGCCAACTGCCGCGAAAACAGCCATCAAGCATCCTCTCTTCATGAGCCCGCACTTTAACCCGATTACTATCGTAAACGGGTTGGCCTTCGTAACGAACACACCGGCCGATACGATCGACGTGATCGATGCCAGAACGCGACGCATAGTAAAGCGCATCGATGTCGGAATTTCACCCTCTGGCCTTGCCGTTCGCCCTGATGGCTCTGAGATCTGGGTGACGAACAACATCTCAGACTCCGTGAGCGTAATCGATATTCGCCCAGGCAGCCCTACGAAGTTTGTGGTGGTGGCGACTATACAGGATTTTGACAGCGCCGGCGCGACGCGTTTCGATGAGCCGGTAGGTATCGCATTTGCCGGTAATAACAAGGCATACGTTACGCTGTCCGCCGAAAATCAGATTGCTGTCATCGATGCGAGATCTCGCAAGATCATCAAACGATTGTCGATCCCGGCTCAAGCTCCGCGAGCCCTTGCAGTTCGCAATGGGCTTCTTTATGTGTTGCCTTTTGAGTCGGGAAATCAGACGCAGCTATCGGGAGGCGTGCCACCACTCGACGGGAACCTCACGACGTTTGATGCTTACAAACATTCGGTCGTCAATAACAATGTGCTCTCAATTGGCCATGTTCTGGATATTGTGAAGAACCCTGCCGTGCCGGACCGCGACATGTTTGTTTTCGACACGAAGTCGGACTCTCTGGTCCGCACAGTCAACACGCTCGGCACGCTGCTGTACGGCATCGATGTGGACTCAAAAGGCCACGCATTGATCGCCCAGACGGATGCGCGTAACGACGCGAACGGCAAAGCTGGAACGAAGAAGCACACACTGAAACAGCTCGGCAACCGGGCATTTTTGAACCGCATCACAGAGGTCTTACCCGATACAACAGCGGCGCCCAAGTTCATCGATCTCGAAGCGCTGCCCCCGTATCGCCCCGTGCATGGCACTTCGCTCGCCACGCCCTATGCGATCAAACTCAGCCCGGACGAGAAGACGATCGTTGCGACCGCTTCTGGCTCAGACGCTCTATTTACGCTGGATCGAGCGACCGGAACTGTCGTGGGCCGTTCTCGCGTTGGCGCCGTTCCAGAGGGGCTGGCGCTCGAGAACTCGAAAGCGGGGCTGAGCAAGGCCTGGGTTCTGAACGCGGGCGACGACTCTGTTTCGGTTTTGGATATACGGCAAACAGAGCACCCAAAAGTCGAAGCCACGATTGCATTGTCTGATCCTACCGATCCCACGGTGAAGCGTGGGAGGATCGATTTCTGCTCTGCCCGGGTCTCTTCAACCGGGACGTTCTCCTGCGCGAGTTGCCATCCCGATGCGAATACCGATCAGCTGCTCTGGGTCCTGAAAACTCCCATAGTCACGGGCGGCAATCAGATTATGCCGCGCACAACCATGCCCGTTCGCGGCCTGCGCGATACGGAGCCTTTCCACTGGGATGGCACCCTGGGAGATCCCTATGGGGGCATCAATGCTGCAAGCATCAATAAGAAGGTGCCTGCCAACAGCACCGTGTGCGATCCCGTTAGCAGTCCACAATATCTTATCGATGCAGCGCTCTCCTCAACGATGATAATCGACTCGGACAGGACGGTGAACGAAGAGGGCAAGCATGGCTGGATGACCCGTAACCAGCGGCGGGACCTCGCCGCCTTTCTGCTGAGCGTGCCGTATCCGCCAGCACAGCGCAGGTCTTACACCAACAGGCTGTCGCCTGAGGCGATGCGTGGATACAGTCTGTTCCATATCGAAGGCGATAACGACCCTGCAAAGCCACGTCCGGATGTCTGCGGAGACTGCCATCGCCTGCCATTCTTAACCAGCACGAAGACACCAGGTACCGGCATGGATGCGCCCACCTGGCGCGGCGCCTATAAGCGCTGGCTGATTTTGCCCCAGGGCAGACTCAATATGATCTGCTTCGACTTCTATAAGAACATCGCTCAGCGCGGGGTGCCCGAGCGTGAGCTGTGGCGTTTCTCGTGGGGCGGCAGGCCACGGTTTGACCCGGTGTGGGACATGGTGCTGGAGGGCAGCACGGGCTTCTCGGGCGCATTCGCCCGGCAGTTTACATTGAATAAATCGACCAGCGACGCGTCTCAAAAGGAACTCATCTCAGCGCTGGAGCTATCTGCAAGTGAAGGCAGTGTCGCCCTGCACGGCTCAGGCGTGCTGCTTCAGCCTTCTGGCGCGGCGCCTGTTACCCTCGAGTATCGATCGACAGCGCACGGCTATCAATATGTAGAGCAGGGCGGAGCGAGCCGCGCTTTCACGCGGGATGCGCTGGTTTCCATGGCGAAAGCCGGCAAATTTGTCGGCACCTTCACGGCTTCATTCGGCAGCCAGTTCAACGTCGACGATCCCCAGCCCGCCATCTGGACCTACGGTCCGCTGCAGACTCAGCGCGGGCACGAGGTGTTTCCGATCCTCTATCCTGGCAGCCTGCCTATGACACTGAGCGCGCGGCACGTGCTGCCCGGCGCGGCGTTAATCGTCGATGGTCGGCGCGTTGCAGGCTCGACCGTAATGGCGAACGACAGCGTGACAATTACGCTAGCCAGGCTTCCTTCGGTTGGACTGCATACCGTTCAGATTCAGAACCCGGGAGGGATTGCATCTAACGAATGCCTGTTTACAGTGGCAGCGGACGCCAGGGGTGGGGGACAGCAGTTGAACGATGCGGTGATTTACGGCCGCAGAGACCTGGCGCTCAATCTGATACAGCATGGAGCGAACGTCAACTGGAAGAGCGAGGATGGCAATACTCCATTGCACACGGCAGCGTTCCTGTGTGAGCCCGAAATGATGAACCTGCTAATCGCCAACGGTGCCGACCGCAACATGAAAAACCAGCAAGGTGAAACCCCGCTCGATGTCGTTAAAGGCGACTGGAACACTGGCCTCGCCGAGTTCTATCGCGGCATAAACGAGATGTTTGAGCTTGGAATTGATCTCGATACGATGCGCAAACAACGGCCGGCCGTTGCCCGCCTATTAGCGGCGGAACGGTAATAAGTTAATGCGGTAATTGGTATCCTACCAATTGAATTGTGCGCAAAAAGCGCGC
>CAIXIX010000173.1 GCA_903919615.1 uncultured Chthonomonas sp. | reverse complement strand
GGATCGATACCGCTAAATGAAATCGAATGTCAAGTCATGCAAACCCAGGTATTTCAGCGCCTGCGGCGCATCAAACAACTTGGTTTGGCTAACTACGTCTTTCCGTCTGCCGATTACTCCAGATTGTCTCACTCGTTAGGTGTATGCCACATTACTGGCCTGATAATGGATTCCCTTGAACGTGCAGGAGTTAGCGACGCGACAAATAATAGACAGTATTACCGGCTTGCGGCCCTGCTGCATGACGTAGGGCATCTGCCTCTGTCTCACTGCACGGAACATGCAGCTATCGACTATTATTCAGATAGGATTGCGGCATCGAAGATCCGCCTGGCTACTGATTCAGATGATCCCACTGACGCAGCAGACAAAATCAGTGCAGGTGTTAAGCACGAGTACATCAGTGAGATGCTATTGGTCAATGATGGGGAACTCGGTAGTGTTCTAGAAGCAGGTGGGTATGATCCCAAAGATGTTGCTTCCATCTTCCTCAGGGAGGCAACATCGGCATTCCCGCTTAGCAATCTGATCTCATCTGACCTAGACGCTGATCGCTTTGATTACCTCCTCCGGTCATCGCGCGCAACAGGGCTGCCCTACGGATCGATTGACTTTGATTACCTGTTGAGCCAGATGGTTCCTGACAACAAGGGTAACGTCTGTATTGGACACAAGGGGATGCGTGCTGCCGAGCATTTTCTGTTGTGTCGGTACTTTGATTATCAACAAGTTGTTTACCATAAAGCTGTCGTCGGTCTAGAGCAACTTGCCCAGCAAATAATCGGCTACCTTCTGGCCAACAACAGACTTGATTTCTCTCGTGAGCGCGTCAAATCAGCGATCACGGACAACACGGCATGGTTTAGCCCTGGTTCTGATTGCTGGCTAGATTGGGACGACGATTATTTGATGGGGCAAGTGACTCGCCTAAATCGGGAAACTACTGATGAATTGGTACGGCTCAAAACACGTTGCCTAATAGAGCGAAGGCCACCAACCCTTGTTGCTGAGATCAAGATGATCACACCGCGTGACAATGACTATGGATTTGACGCCTACAAACATAATATAAGGACAGCGGTTAAGGATAAGGCGAGGTCACTGGGGATAGCAGACGGGCAGTATGTTGAGTGGACGCAAGCAATTAAGCTAACAAGCATAGCGTCCAAGGTCCCTACGAGTGCGAAGACTGAGGAGTTTGAGGATGAACGTGAGAAGTCAATCCGGATTGTAAGAAAATCTGGGGGCGAGTCAAAGTTCCTCTTCGAAGAGAAAAGCTCATTAGTCTCTGCCATGGCAGACAATGCGCAACGCATTTACCGCATATACGTAGTCTGCGAGCGTGAGCAAGTACCAGCACTAAAGCTGATCAAAGGTCAGTTGGAGAGTGTTCACAATACGGCACCATGGTGAGACTACCGTGTATTGGCGCGTGTTAAGTGCGTGACACTGTAGCATTGCATACTATGAACAGAAATCCAGAATTGTCGTGTATTTCACTCCCAATCCCGCCACAACTGACTTAGTTCACGTCCCAGTCCATCGAGGTCAGGGAAGATAACCGACTCCGTTATGCCAGTTTCCCTAAGTTCAACTCGCAGGTCCCTAACGGCACTTCGATCAATCTCAATCTCTGTGAGCGCAACACCAGGCGCGTTGACCTGGCGAGCAAGCCAATCAGGGTCAGTACCGAAGACTACAAATTGACTGTGCTGCGCTGAAACGCGGCGAGTTACTCGATCACGTTTTAAGACGAGCGGTACCTCAGGAACCGGAAGCTGAGTTGCTTACTCTTCGTCAACCGGCAAGTAGCTGTCCTCCCAGTCTTCGTCGGAAAGTCCATCGTGAAACCGTAGTTCAGGGTGACGCTGCAGATACCATTGCCAATTGGTCTTTACTGTTTCAATAGTGGTGTCTGCCTTTATTATCGCCTGCAATCGCACCGGTTCTATCACGTATACACGGGGATTGTTGCGGCGGCGAGGAACGCGCTTGGACGGTTGTGGCTGCACATCGCGTATGGCGAAGTGAAGTGCGATTAGAGCGCCTTCGGTCCAGTCGAGCAGGCGATTTGGCGCACCATGGTGCTGCATTATGAAGTACCAAGCCCATTCAGCATCGTTATCTGGAGGCATTTCGGACGTTAGTGGAGCGGCGGATTCTATGAAGCGATCATACAATCTGTTTTCGATGGACAATAACTTGGGAACATCGATATCAACATATTTACCTGTTGGGCGATACAGGTTTGGTCGCAAGTAGGTTGCGTATTTTCTCCGCTCACCTCGAAACCAAAGCTCGTCTTGAGGCGGCACCGACCAGACGCTCCTAATCGACTTTATCACCGCCGAATAATCACTCAGGTTTCTTATAATGTTGGTCTCCGCCATCCATACGCTCCGTTTCAAATTAAGTGCTGGTTTGCTCCCATTTCACCCCCCCCAAACTCCCTCAACCACCCACCATCCTTCAACCTCTCAAAGTGCTGCACGATCTCTTCGGCGAGGGTGGGGTCGTTGATAAGCGCTCCCAGTTCAACATTTTGTGTCAGCGCTCTGCCGGTGAGGTTGGCGCTGGTGATCAGGCAGCGCTTGCGGTCGGCAACCACGCCCTTGGCGTGCATGGATGCCTGGATACCGCCCGGTTTATCCCAACAAAGTATATCGGCACCAAGTGTCGCGAGTTCGCTGAGCGCCAGGTTCGTTGCGACATCGTTGGTGTTTAGCGGTGCGAGGTCGAAGATACAGGTGATCTTGACGCGTCTCTTCGCTGCAGAAGCTAGCAGATCTAAAGGTATGTCCGCATTGCTGAACACGTAGGTTAACAGCAAACACTCCTGTTC
>CAIXIX010000172.1 GCA_903919615.1 uncultured Chthonomonas sp. | reverse complement strand
CATTTATAGGGAAATGAACTCTTCCAAAGTTACCCCCATCGCCCGCGCAATGACCTGCGCGACAGACTTTCCCACGTTGCCGGTTGTGCGGAAGCGATACAGAGTTTTCGTATTGACATTGATTTGAATAGCGAATTCGGTTTGAGTAAGACCCTTGGTATTGAGGTAGTTTTCCAGCTTCTTAGCGGCAGATTCCGAATGTATTGATCTGGGAATCCTTCGCTTTGGTGCGGTCAACGGAGTTGTGCCTCCCCGCCTTGCAGACTCTTGCGCCGCAGCGTGCGCCATCAACAGTAGTGGCGAAGCTGAAGCCATATCGATTCCGGCTCTAGCATAGGCGGCGGCTTGTTTGCCGGTGAGAGCCAGCGGAGGTGCAGGCACCGCTGGCTCTCTAGAGTTTTCCAATTCTTCGAGGTGATTCCGAACCGTTTCTTCTAGCGTTTCTGATAAGGCAGACAATGACAGCTTTCGGATTCCGTTTTGTATGTGTCCTAGTGATGTGGTAATGGTGCGGAATGCTGCAAGGCTCACGATTTCCGAAACCCATTCATCCTTGTAGCCTGATCTTTTGCGAAATGCGGCGTACATAACATCGAAGATCCGTTCCGCAAATCCTTGCATGACGTTATAGGACCGCTCAACATCAAAGTCGTCTCCACTCCAACAAGCCGCCAACTGCCTGTCGAGTTTTAACTCTTCGTGATCGCGGTCTTCAAGCTCATCAGGCTTAAGATGAGGAAGAATCGGAGAATCCGGGTCTTTGGGCATCGCTCCCTTGATTTGGGCGCGACGGAGCAGTACGATAGGGGTAACCAGCCGCACTATCGAAATGCCCCGGCCTCGCGCCGGGCTTTTCGTTTTTGACTGGCCTGATTTTACTAGATATTCGCGCTATGATAACGCCATGAAGCCTTTACCAGCCCCACCCATCCCCGGCAACACGGAAGCCGAACGGTTCGACAGCGCCGTCCGCAAGACGTTCACCGTCTCCAAACAGGAGATGCAGCGCCGCGAAGCCGAGTGGCAGCGGCAGAACGGCAAGCGGCCCGCGAACGGTAAATGACATGAATAAATTGGCGATACTTTTAATTGTGTTTGGCAGTGGATTAGCGGCTTTCGGGATTTCCGGCTTTAAAGGGTTTTTTAACGGCTACGAAGTTGGTGTGTATGGTGGTTCGTTCGGGTGGTCTCTGAATAACCAGATCGAAATTGTCTGCGGAGTGGTATCGCTAATCTATGGCGTGATCCTACGCAAAGATTCAAAGTAGCCCACTACTTCCCGTCACATCCCGCGCTATCCCTCTACTTTGCGAAGTATATTATTACCCAATTTAGAGTGCCAGGCATATGAACGTCGAGATCTGTGGGCTCTTGGTAAGCGTGACGTTCTGGCCGTCTGGACGAGGGGTGGGGCTTTGTGAGGGATGGGACCGTATGTGTCCACGATTGATTGAAGTGGACACGACTGGTCGTAAGAAGTGTGCACGTCAGCCTTTCGGAGTGT
>CAIXIX010000171.1 GCA_903919615.1 uncultured Chthonomonas sp. | reverse complement strand
TCAGGGGTCACTCATATTCGATGCTCATATCAAATACGATTCCCGTGACACCACGTATATAGGTGGCACTGCGGGCAGCATTCGATCTGAGGGAGCAAATCTGGGAGAGCAGCTTGTGACCCTCACCACCGAAGCTGGAACCTCGCATCCAGCGCTTGAGGGAAGCTGGTTTCCCGATGGATTTCATGGCACGATGGGAGAGCTTCTCTGCTCCATTGAGGAGGAGCGCGAGCCAATCAATTCCGCGCGCGAAAATCTTCGCGGTCTGGAGCTGTGCTTTGCTGCAATTGCATCTGCTTCCGATGGCCGACCCCGACATCCGGGTGAAGTTACTAGCCTTGTAAACCCGCTTGGAAAATGACATTCGGTCTGGAGATAGCCGTTGTATGCGTTAGGCATTGACATTGGCGGCACGCGAATCAAATATGTTGCCGTTACTCATGAGGCGGAAACCCTGCAATGTGGTTCGGTACCAACTCGAGATGGCGCAGAGGCTGCCGAAACATGGAAGTTACAGGTCTCTGAGATCCGAAACACGCTCGAACTGACTTTTGGTCAAGCCCGAGCCATTGGCGTTGCGAGTCCGGGGCTTGCTGCGCCTGATGGCCTTTCGATCGCGTGGATGCAGGGCAGGATGCAGTGCGTACAGGGTTTGAACTGGAGCGAAGCGCTTGGGGGCGAATCGCCCATTCCAGTGCTTAATGATGCACATGCAGCATTGCTTGGCGAAGCTTGGTGCGGCGCGGCCGCAGGATGCCCAAACACTGCAATGTTGACCCTTGGCACGGGAGTGGGTGGCGGATGTCTCGTCGATGGAAAACTGCTGCGCGGTGCGATCGGCAGGGCAGGTCATCTGGGGCACATTACCGTGGATTACAGTGGTCCGCCTGATATCGTAAACACGCCAGGCAGCCTGGAAGACGCCATTGGTGAGTGCACCCTATTAGCGAGATCCGATGGTCGATTTGCAAATACGTCAACGCTCATGGCTGCACACAGGGCCGGCGATGCGGAAGCGACGCAAGTATGGATGAGATCTTTGCGTGCACTCGCCGCCGGGGTGGTTTCGATCATCAATGTTACCGATCCGGAAGTGTTCATAATTGGTGGTGGCATCGCGCAGAGCGGACCCGACCTATTTGACCCGCTTCAGGAGCTCGTTAACGAGTATGAATGGAGACCACTTGGCGGGAAGGTTAAGATTGTTGAAGCTGCACTCGGCGAATACGCCGGCGCCTACGGAGTTGCAGCGCGATCGGCAGGGTGGATATAACCAATCGCGCCCAGCCATATCGAGGTCGAAAGCTATGCACGTGAGCGAAATCGCTGCAGCTAACGCGCAAAACCACGATAAACTACGTATCACTTTACCGGTGTGGCAAAGTGGTAAACGCCCGCCTCGATATCAATCGCGAGTTCACCCTTGAGCTGACGAATTGCAGAAGGCGGAACCGATGCGATTAGCCGCTTCTTGCTCTCTGTAACGAGCGACGCATCCATGCTTGGCAGGTAGACCGTCGCGCTGCAGTTCGGTGGGACTGTAACATCCACAGTAATACTGCTATTGGTCTTTTTCCACTTGACGTCTATTCTTCCGAACGGCGAGATGTGATATGCGCTCACTGATGTCAGGTCGCCAACAAATGCAGGGCGAACCGTAAATTTCCTGTAGCCCGGGGCGCTATCTTCAGGCTGAATTCCCGCTAAACCGCGCTGAAACCAGCTTCCAATTCCGTTGAGGCATCCATGCATCCGAGAGTCTGATCCTGCCCACTCCTCGGGCCATGTCTCATAACCTTTATCTAACAGGTCGACGTATCCAGGAAATCCGGCTTTGGTCGCATACAGAAATACCAGGTCGCTGCGCTGAATATCTGTGAGGTACCGAGTCATGAAATAGGTGCCGTGAAGCCCTGTGTCAAGATGTCCGCTTCGCGTTGTAACGATCTCCCTTTCCAGACTGTTCAAAATATCAGCTTCACGAGCTGCTGGTACCGCCTCCGAGATGAGTGGCATCACCAGATGCGTCTGGCGTGAATCAAGATACGTGCTCGTCGCAGCATTATAGAACCGCTTATTGATGGCGGCCGCCAATTTCGTGGCTCTGAGGTCAAAATCTCTGGCATCGTCGGTTTTGTCTAGCAGGCGAGCAACCTTCGCAGCAATTCGGGTTACATACAGATAGTAACAGTTATTGAAGAGAAGCGCCTCGGGTTTGTCGGCTCCCTCGCTCCCATGCGGCGTCACCCAATCGCCCAGGAATAGCCAGTAACCACCTGGCAGAGGCTGTAAAAGGCCATCTTGCCCGACAAACTGATCCAGGTAGGCAAGCCATCGGTGCGCTGTCGGATAGGTGTTTTGGAGGATGCGCAGATCTGCTGTAGCCCTGTACACTTCCCACGGCATCGTAATTACGAACCCGCTCCACGCGGGTCCGCCCCCTCCGCCCATTGTGGGGGCTGTGTGGTAAATACGCCCGGTGGCCAACTGAATGTCGCACCAGTCTTGAGCCCACTGGTTGAAAAAGCGGTCAGATTCAAACACATCAAGCGCAAGTTCCATGCTTGTGTGCCCATCGCCACCATATCCGAGCCGTTCTCGATGCGGGCAATCGACCGTCATGCCGCCGGTCGACAGGTTAACGTAGGTGTTCACGGTTGTATCGTAGATCTTTTTGAGTAATGCGTTTGAGCAGTCAAATCCACCGATACGCTCGCGATCATTCGATATTCTGTATCCCATAACATCGCCCAAAGAAGGCACCTGCTTAAGGCCAGAAATCGTTACGTACTTGCATTCGTGATAGCTGAATCTATTGCAGAAAACACCTGTTCCGCTCGGCCCAACCACGTATTGGTCTTCCTGATTGTATTCAACCGCGCGATCTGGAAGCGATGACGCTTTTATTGTAATTGTGGCGCCGGGTTCTCCATTCAGATTGACCTCGATCCATCCGGCAAACAGATGGTTCATTTCAAAGCGGTATTCACCTGTTGGCAAGTGCGTTATGCTCTGAGTCGTTAAGGTATCGCATCTGCGGTTAGGTTCTGCGAGATCTGGGGAAAGTTCAAGGTCAAGTGGATACTCGGCAGCCGGAGACCAAGCGGCTGAGCTCGGCTGATACTCAGGCGTACTCCATAAAAGCGAATCGACCGCGCCGTCTACACGGTCGCCGCCAAAGTCGCCATTGTGGCAGCTACCCAGATGCCGTGTGCCGCTAAGCGAGCAGCTCCAGCTGCTGTCTGTTGCAGCTTCGATTCGCGAGCCGTTAGTGTCTTCGATGTGCATCTGCGCGATACACAGAGGGCTCTTTGCCAGGTTGAAGCTGATCTTATCAGGATTGGCATCGGAGAAGTGCGACCAACCTGGAGCAAGCCAAATGCCAATAACATTTTTGCCGGGCTTTAGGAGAGCACGCACATCGTACCCGTTGTAAAGGGCGCGCTTCTCGAGGTCACTCACCGATGGAGCAAGCACCCGGTTATCGGCTTTCTTACCGTTTACATAAAGCTCATGATAGCCCACGGAGCCAACGTAGAGAATGGCCTCACGTGGAATCGCATCTAACCTGAGCTCTTTCCGAAACCAGGGGCATTCGGCGTCTCCTGCGGCCTGCATACCTATCCATTTGCCGTGCCAGTCGTCGCGTACCTGAGGACCAATCGAGAACCTCGCAACAGCGCTCCAATGTGCCAATCGAGTTTTCTTGTCCCAGATCTTTACCTTCCAGAAACAGGTGTTTCCAACCTTAAGGGGGCGGCCGCGATAGATTATTCCCAGACTATCTGCACCTTGAACGATTCCTGAATTCCAAAGATCTCCACGCTCAGCAGCCAGTCCTTCTCTTGTGGATGAGACGATTAACTGATAAGCGGTCTGCTTTTGCCCGCGGGCGTGAAGTGGATCTATGAGCGCCCAGCTGAAACGTGGCGTGGTCGTATCGAGGCAAAGCGGATCTACCTGAAACTCTGTGCGAAGATCTCCAGCGTTAACCTTACTGTTGTCTACTGTCTCACTGTAGACGCCATTGTGTAACACATACGGACGCGACTGCGCCAGCGCACAGCCAGCCCAGATTAGACAGGCTGCGCTATAGAGACTCCAGCGCATTCCGCATGCTATTTTCACGCTAAACTTCCATCCTGAGCTTATTACTCACCGGGATACTGTACGCCCCATTGTGACCTGAGCTCATCCATTATTCGCATGATCTCCAGGGTCTGCTGATGCGGCATAATTTCGCTCTCAAGTTTCCCAGAATTGACACAGCTCATCACTTCACTTATCTGATAGCAGAACCCGTTGCCTGTCACTGGTATCTCGATGTTGCGCTTCTCTTTGCCATCTTGGATTAGTGTGATCGCGGAGGGTTTCCACCACGGGCTATGGATGTGAATTCGCCCCGTCGTACCACAAATGACAGCCTCTTGCTGAGTGTTGGTTCGAACGGCAGTGGATAGAATGGCTATTTTGCCGTCCGCATATCCCAGAGACATAGTGGCTTGTTCATCAACTCCGGTAGATCCTATCTCGGCCACGCCATTCACGCGATCTGGTGCGCCCATCAGCATTACAGCGAGTGATACGCAATAGCAGCCAACATCGAGCAGTGCACCGCCGCCAAGAGCCACGTCGAACAGTCTGCCCGTGGGGTCAAATTCTGCCCGGAATCCGAAATCCGCCTGGACGCTGCGAAGTTCGCCAATTTCGCCTTCTGATACGATACGCCGCACTTCGGCCATCATAGGTATGAAACGGGTCCAATGTGCCTCCATGACGAAAACGCCAGCGTTTCGGGCAGCATCGATAATTGCTTGCGCCTGCGGAGTATTGATTGTGAATGGCTTTTCTGTCAGAACAGCTTTGCCGTGATTGATGCATAGAATAGAGTCCGCGCTATGCATCGGATGGGGTGTTGCCACGTAGATCGCATCGACATCTTTCGCTGCTGCAAGCTCTTCATAAGATCCATATCGGGCCGGAATTCCAAATCGATCTGCGAACTTGTTTGCATTCTCGATCGTGCGCGAACCTGCGGCTGCGAGCACCGCGCCCGGAGCGTGCGGTATGGCCTCTGCAAAGTTGCCGGCAATACGCCCGCAGCCCAAAATGCCCCAGCGGATAGTTGTCATCGTTGTGGAAATCCTTCGTATCTAAGTGGTAATTGTCATCACAAGTTGCTCATTGTGTGGTGTCGTAGGATGAATGCGACCCAAATTCCTGATTCCGCCAGCTCATTTAAATAATAGCGAGAAGCTACCGGAACGGCTCTGTGTCGCTTTATTCTCGTAAGGTTGTGGCGCAGCATGCCGCGCTTCACAGTGTGATTGCCGGGAATAATTCAGGCTAGGAGCCTGTCCTAGATTAAATCTAGCAGTGTAGTTGACGGGATACCTTTGTCGG
>CAIXIX010000170.1 GCA_903919615.1 uncultured Chthonomonas sp. | reverse complement strand
TGCAATATTTGCGCAATTTCAAAATTTAAGGTGGGAACCAAGAATGGTAGAGAGGCCAAATGAAGCACGTTGATTCTTCCCGGCAACCTTGACGACAGGGGGACTACACACCACGCATGTCCAGGTAGAGAACGGCTGATGGAATAGCTGTTTTATCAAGTCCTCCTGTAAAACAGAAATTTACGCGACTTTCAGGTCGCACTGAATGTCCGTTGTAGTGCATCCGTTGTCGCTTGCCGATGCGTGGATTGCGGCATCAGCACTGGAACTAGGGGCAACGCTGGTACACAAAGACCCGGAATTTGAGACTCTGCCTGGTTTGATCGAAGAGCGTTTGCCCTATAAATAGCAAAAAAATACGCTGTCCATCAATACCATTTAATTTTGGTCAGATACCTCAAACGAGTGCGACACATAATCCTGCTGCTAGACGAAAATTAGTCTGCCAGTGTGGTCAGGATGATGTCCGCTATCAGTCCTGTTGCGGTCATTCAGTGTATGATAACTCTGAGATTTTGACAGTCTCCTGACGGCCCAGACTGTGTGAAAACGTAGTTTCCAATGTACACCAAAAGTCCCGTCGTGCGTTATAGATGTATTGGTTAATACGTTGGAGAAACACAGATGAAGCGATTCATTCAGGGCGAAGATAGAACTCAAGCAACATTGTTGCCGGAACTGCTCGACGACTATGTTGCAGATACCAACCCGGTCAGAGTAGTCGATGTTTTTGTCGATGAACTTGATCTTGTCCAGTTAGGATTTGAAGGAGTTGATCCAGCCGCAACTGGAAGGCCAGCATATCACCCGGCAGTACTTCTCAAGATTTACATCTACGGTTACCTCAATCGCATCCAATCCAGTCGTCGGCTTGAGAAGGAAGCACAACGCAACGTTGAGTTGATGTGGCTGACTGGTCGTTTGACACCGGACTTCAAGACCATCGCAGACTTCCGTAAGGACAACGGCAAAGCCATTTGCAAAGTCTGCCGGCAATTTGTAGTACTGTGCCAGAAACTTGGTCTATTCTCGGAGGCCCTAGTTGCCATTGACGGGAGCAAGTTCAAGGCGGTTAACAATCGCGACCGTAACTTTACCAGCGCCAAGTTGCAACGGCGCATGGAAGAAATCGAATCCAGCATCAATCGGTATCTTGTAGCTCTCGACACGGCAGATCGGCAAGAGCCTGCGGTCGCAAAGATCAAAAGAGAAAGGCTAGAAGACAAGATTGCCGCTTTGAAGACACAGATGCAGGCACTCAAGGAAGTTGAAGTTGTTCTTAACGAAACTCCAGACAAGCAGATATCGCTTACCGATCCAGATGCCCGTTCGATGAAGACGCGTGGAACCGGCATTGTAGGCTACAACGTACAGACTGCAGTGGACGCGAAACATCATTTGATCGTAGCGCACGAAGTAACCAATATCGGAATTGATCGTGATCAGTTGACCTCAATGGGGAAACAGGCAAGAGAAGCGATGGGAACACGAGGACTAACCGCAATTGCAGATCGAGGATACTTCAAGAGCGAAGAAATTCTTGCAAGCCACGAAGCTGGCCTGACCGTGATCGTTCCAAAGACTGAAACTTCTACGTCGACAGCGGGTGGACGGTTCGGCAGATCTGATTTTATCTACGATGCAGAGCGCGACGAATACCGCTGCCCCGCCGGACAAACTCTGACCAAGCGATTTTCCAGTGTTGAGCACAGATTAAATATGGACTGTTACTACAACTCGAGCTTGAACTGCCAGCCTTGTTCCATGAAGACGCAATGTACGACAGGCGATATGCGGCGGATAAAACGTTGGGAGAATGAGGGGCTTCTTGATGCCATGCAATCTCGTCTGGATCACGCCCCTGATGCCATGCGCATCCGTCGTGAAACTGTCGAGCATCCGTTTGGCACGATCAAATCCTGGATGGGGGCAACGCATTTCTTGACGAGGACACTCGATCGGGTCAGTACGGAGATGAGCCTGCATGTACTCGCCTATAATCTGAAACGAATGATGCGAATAATGGGAATATCAGAATTGATGCAGGCGATGAGGGCCTGAGGGCCTTTGTTTGCACTCAAACGAGCCGATGCATAGCGTCTCAAAGAAGAGTTTCTAAATCCTGTGCACAAATTCTAAATTTCTGAGAGCTGCCAAGAGAGCTTGTAACCATCGCTATGTGCCTTAACATTCGAAATATTGCGCGCTTAATATAATTTTTGAGTTTTCACACAGTCTGGGCCGAACTGAGCCAGTCAGCATTCTACTACCTGAATGGCTCTTATCGAATGAGCTTCAGACATACAAATTTAATTTCACTCTTCGGTGCCAGCTACCCCAAACAAGACGCTGGTTCAAACTCACAATGACTCGTCAATCCAACCTTGATACGGCGAAAGGGGAGTCA
>CAIXIX010000169.1 GCA_903919615.1 uncultured Chthonomonas sp. | reverse complement strand
CCGCCCTCAACGCCAGCGACAACGAAAATTTGTCTCGATTGTGCTTTCACCCATGGCTCGCAATAGAGCGTTACGCTTCGAGTGGTTTCGTTTTCGTTGATTAATATCCCATTCAATCCGAAATCGGTAACGCGCACACCGAATGGAAGGTTGCGGACATCAATTGGAATTCGCCCGGCGAAGCCCTTTACCCGAGTTGCGCTCACGTCAAAATGAATTTCATGTCCGGGTACGAGCTGGATAATCTGGGTAGCAGCGGTTACATTAACCGCAGCGGCCCCACCGGCAATCAATCGTCGTGCATCATTCGGTTCTAGCGTGTGAACTACGTGCGTTCCGTTTATCGTCGCCGTGGCAACAATCCGATATTTTGATGGTATTGCGCCTTTTTTAGCGATCACGAGTAAATTAGCCTGGATCTCCCCGGCTTCAATATCCGCTGCCGTAACGCGAAACCCTGTTCCGACATCCATCAACTCAACATGAATTGGGCCTTCAAATCCCTCTAGTCGGTCGCAATCTACGGTTGAAACGGTTCCGCCGCCCTCCGGCGCAGTTATCGACTGAGGGTTGATGCTGATGCTGAAATCGGGATGCGGCTCATGAATAAGCAGCTTGTACTTGAACCCTTTTCCCTGCTGATCCCGCGAATCGGAAACACGAACAATGTAATCCCCATCCGTAGGAGCCACGAAATCGAGACAGGAGTCTCGCCCGTAAAGCGCTCCACCATCGTCATTTTCATAATAGATATGTGTAAGTGGCATTCCATTTGGCGCAAAGTGTGAGCCGGCAGGATTTACGGATACGCGATAGACCTTGGTTCCAATCGTGTGGTATTCCGGCGTAGTTCCAAGATAGCCCTGGCGCTGACCGTGAACAGCTCGAAACTGAGTGTCGTCATCAACACTCTTTGCAAGGGTCCCCACGCGCAGCAACTCTCTTCCAATCTGTACGTAATCATTCAGTTGTAAACCTGGAAATGGTAGGAGGCGGATAGTTGTGATCGAGGAGTCTTTGTCGAAGAGAGTAATCTCAGACTGACCAAGCGCTCTTAGCACCGCACGCTCAACGGGTTTTCCCTGCAGATCTAGGATCTGCAAATACGAATCCATGGGGCTACCAGAACGGCGTGCATTCGTCTCAATCAACAGTTTCTGGTTTGCTTGTGCATGAAAACGATAGTAGTGGCTAAGGGATGCCACGTTAGACGAAGAAGAACCATCCCACAACTCGCCTTCAACCGCGCAAGGCACGGAGACAGCTTGCGCAGAGGCTAACTTATTGTTGCGAGAGACGGAAGTATCCGAACCGCCGTGTGCAACAGATACGTAAGCCGCAGTAACTGGCATATCACTTCGAGCGTGGTTTGAGACGTAATTCGATAAATAGAATTTTGATTTCTGATTAACCCGTTTGCGGTTCTCAGAATTGGCTTGAGCGTGTGCGACCGGATAAATATGCAATGATCCGTCATTGCATCCTACAGCTATCTGCATGTCATCCGGCGACAGTGCAAACGCTTGCGGCCAGTCGGGCTGCTTCGGATAGACATGCGCCTCTTGAAGCGTGTTTGCGCTCCACTGCTTTACCGCAAGATCCTCGCCTGTGCTGTAAAGAGACGAGCCATCGTGAGAGTATGCAAGGTGTATAACCGGTCCATCATGTGCAAATGCGCTACGGATATAGGCCCCTGTATCCGGATTCCACGTGCGAATGATCCGGTCTACGCCTGCAGCAGCCAGTTCGTGACCATCCGACCTGTAAGTGACGGTATACAACTCCGCAGTCGACTCCGTTAGTGTAGTAAGACGCTTGCCGTTCTGGACATCCCAAATCTTCACCGTCCTATCGCCACCGGCACTTGCCAACCGTGTGCAATCCGGGCTAAAACTCACCGAATAGACTGCATCGGTGTGGTCTTTCAGCTCTCTAAGAGGTTTAATACCGGCGTGGTTGCCTAGCTTCCACGTCTTAGTCCCCCAAAGATATACGGAATGGTCGTAAGAGGCAGCCGCAATGAACTTTCCATCTTTCGACCAGTCTACGCCTTGAAGCGAGTCCATCGCACCCGTAAGCCTCGCAACCAATGCGGCATCACTCATCCGCCACACCAACACCTGGCCGGCTCGCCCTACCGTTCCATCCGCCGCAGCCACATATTTGTTATCCGGGCTGAATACCAGTCCACTAACCTTACCGGTGGAACCAGAAAGAGTATAGTCTCGACTGTTGCGTAGTGGATCGATCGTCTTCAGGGTAACTGAGCGGTAACGACCGATAGCCAGATGCATCCCATTCTGATCAAAAGCCAGTGCCGAGATTGGCTCTTTTGCGCTAGCGGACAGGCATAGTGATAACGCTGCCAGCAGGAGCGAACTGCATTTCAAAATGCATGCCGCAGTGCGCCAGAAATGTGGCGTGGTTATGGCTGGGCGTGAGCTTTCCCGGATATGCCCCTCACCCCGACACTCTTCCGTGTGCTCTGCCGCGCACCATGTTGCTGGTGGGTCAAGCGGAAAGAGGCAAGCGGGGAGAGGGAGAAAATCCGTGTGCATCGCTGCCACCCTGGCCGCCTCCACTTAAATATGCATCCGAGTGAGGACACCTTCGAACGCTACATCCACTGAATCATCACCTAAAACGTAGCGCCAGAGCTTTGCTCGCATCACATTCTCTGCACGAGACTCCTCACCCATCCACGCGTGGTGGGTATTGAATACGCGTTTCACCTCGGGGTTGTCATATCCATCTGTATTGAACAGGCCGCGCTGCTCTTCGCCGGCACGCAATCTCAGCTTGAACATGTACCGGGTCTTGTCCGTTTGGTTTGGCTGCGCGCAGTGCCAAAGCGCCTGATGCAGAAACGCGATGGTGCCCCCTTTGCCGATTAGCTGTTTCTGGCCCACAATGTTTTTGTAACGGCCAATGCTTAGGTTACTGGTTCTGCGGAGATGAGAACCTGGCAAGATGAGGGTCGGCCCGGTCTCTTTCGGTACGTCGTGAGAGAAATACATTGCTTGAATATCAAACGCAAACGGACGCGCGTCGATTATCGAATCCGCATGCCATATCTGCCCTTCGAAATGTTTCGGAGGAACGATATGCAGCGCGGAATGATCGTACACAGGATGCTTGCCAACGAGGCTCTGTAGAATTCCTTTTACCTGTGGCAGCTCAAAGACCTGACGTATGGCAGTACCCTTGTCCCAATATCCGTTTCCCGCCTGCTGTTCGGCGTATACCGCATCGTTCAGCTCAGTAGGGATCAGGTCATCAAACATCAGGTATCCGTCCACACAGAACTTGGCCATCTGCGCAGCAGTCAGTAAATGCTCTTTTCCAACGGGCGCCATCTTACTCAACCTCCACGCGTCGTTCTAGAATATATTCGTACGGCAGGTGCGCCGTCTCATGATCATGGCCATGCGCATAATGCGGAAGTAGTGGAAACTGGATTACAAACCAGCCGTCGCGCATCGCATCCAGCACAGACTTATATGGAGGCGTGTCCTCATCGCCTGTCTGCATCTGCAGCTTATCCGATGGCACGGCTCCATCCCAGCTTGCCCACGCGATGGTAGATGAAGCGAGATCCGGATTGGAAAGATGCAGAATCATGATCTGCTGCCTAAGTTTGCTCACACTGTTCCCCTTTAGTGGTTGAAAAGAAACTCACGCGACGATAGCACAGCCCAGAAGAGATCCTCTACGACCTGCCTACGCATAGCCAAATCGTTCTGGGCCGATGATAATTCACGAATATCTGCTGCCGCTTCCGCCTTTGAAGGGTATCTGCATAGCCCGGCAAGATATAGGTGATCCATAATCTGCGTGTCCGATGCTCCCGCCTTGAGCAAACGATCAACCGCGCCATCCTTCATCTGCAACCTTGTGTTAATGGTATCACCATTCGAAAGGTGCAGCGCCTGCGCTACATTCGCGTCGCTCTGCCGTTCGCAGGAGCATGTCTTTTCGCGTGTGGGTCTCCCGAATGCGGTAAGGAAGTAAGAAGCGACCTGGCTATCCTTCAACTGAAGCGCGTGCGTGGACTTAGGAATATCTTTGAACTCAGTCGGAACTGCAGTTACAGTCGATATCGCATCCAATAGTGGCTCTGCCGGCAATCGGCGAATGATGTAATGCGAGTAGTAGCGCTGATCGGCTGCGTTGGAGCCAACAGGCGAGGAAGATCGCTGATACGCTTCAGAAGATACAATATTGCGTATCAGGGCGCGAACATCGTAGCCATTCTTTACGAAGTCCTGTTCAAGTGCACCCATCAGCGGTTCATTCGAAGGCGGATTCGTCGCTCTCAAGTCGTCCTCTGCCTCTACGAGCCCCTTGCCCATCAGATTTCGCCAAACACGGTTAATGATGGATCTCGCAAAGGCATGATTGTTAGGACCTGTAAGCCAATCAGCGAGTTTGATGCGCCTATCAGCAGTGTCGTCGGCCCGTAGCTCGGGATTATCCAGCGGCCTTGGCGCGAGCGCCGTTCCAAGCCGGGGGTGCGGGATGTCGCCACTGCTAGAAGCAAGGACAAGCACTTCACCAGCCTTGTCGCCAACCTTCAGGCGAACTCTCGAATAGAGGTTCGCCATCTGGTAGTAATCCTTCTGCGTCCACTTTTCCATTGGATGATTGTGGCAATGGGCACACATCAACGAGAGCCCCATGAATGCCTGAGTCGTCGTCTCCGTCAGGTCAAACGGATCTTTGTGCAGGACAAAGAACGTGGCGGCGCCGTTGTCGATGGTACTTCCGCGCGCCGTAACAATCTCGCGAACAAACTGATTCCACGGCTTGTTTGCAGCGACACTATCCCTGATGAACTTGTAGAAGCTCGAGAGAGACTCACTGGATATACCCTTGCTGTTTAGCAGCAGCAGATCGCTCCACTTGTAGGTCCAGTAATCAACAAACTCAGGCCGTTTCATAAGATGATCAATGTAGCGAGCCCGCTTATCCGTTGCGTTGTCGGCTAAGAACTGATCTGTCTCTTCAGGAGTTGGCAAAATACCTGCGACGTCGAGGCTTACCCTCCGAATAAACTCCCCGTCATTGCATTGCGGCGAAGACGGCAGGTTGAGCTCCGTTAGCTTGAGATTGATTAGTCGATCGATAAATGATGAATCATGATTTGACGTTGCATGCGAAGCAGTTCCTGGAAACGAAGACACAATGCGCGCATAAGTAACCTTACTGGAGTACCACACTGTAATCGCCGTCTCGCCGCGTCCGCCGACTTTCACTTCGCCATCCGGACTCACAGCAGCAACCGTCGTATCTAGGGTGCCAAATCTTGCGAGAGGCGTAACGTCGCGGGTAGAGGCATCCGAATATCGAGCAGTAACAACAATATGCTGCAGCTCACCTGGCTTAAGGAACACCGTCGAGGGGCTCACCTCGACACTCTGGATCTGCCTGTCATCACTTGTAGGAGGAGGCGCTCCAGCTTTAATCCAGGCCGCCAGCACGGTCTCTTCCGGTGAACCGATATTTATTCGTTGACCGCCGAAGTGCCCAACACGCATTGTAGGCTTTAACAGGATTAAACTCTCTTCAGGCACTCCCGGCTGCACGCGTCGTCCATTCGCCTGATGGGTCAGCACCGTGTAATCTGCATCCGGGTCAAACCCGCGCAACGAGAGCTTCAGTCCACCCTTTCCTGCTGCCGCGCCATGGCACGAGCCAGAGTTACAGGCGCCCGCGGTTAGCACAGGGATTACATCATTCCGAAAGCCGGGCGCAATTGGAGTGGTCATGCCGGTCACGTTCACATGGATACTGGCAATTGATCCGTTAAATGCCGCAGTCACTGTAGCCGCACCGTTATGTTTCGGATGCAGTAATCCATCCCTGCCTAATGCGACGACGGCCGGATGATCTATGGCAATCTTTGCGGCCTTTGTGCGATCTCCCATTGCCCTGCCCCTTGCGTCTATCAGCTCAATCAGTAATCTGCGCGTATCCCGCGCACCGTTTAAGGTTAACGATCCAGGCAGAATCTGGATATGGGTTGGCGATGCGATGGCTGGGAGCATGGCAGCCAATAGGTTTATGATAAGGGGCAGTGTCCACTTAAACAACATTCTCAAGATACATGACTCCAGGTAATTACGACGCGCGTCGGCCGTAGTAAGCAAAACCATTTCCTCTCTCTCCCCGCTTGCGTGGGAGAGGGTCGGGGTGAGGGGCAAGTCTAGCT
>CAIXIX010000168.1 GCA_903919615.1 uncultured Chthonomonas sp. | reverse complement strand
TCGCCTGCCTGATACCCACGGCAGGGCGCAACGAATGGCGCTGAACCGACTCAAGAAACATGGAGTATATCGTTCTACCAGCCATCCTGCTCCCCTGATCGCGTAATCGATCGCATCGTAAGATCTGAACTTCTCAGTCTGCTCCAAGTGGTTGTATCGGAGTTTGCGCCCTGCTTACATTATCCGAGTAAAGAATACACCGGCAACTCAGGTTTGCTGCAACACCAAACTGTTCAACTGGAATCTCGAGCCAAACATCAATGTCCTTGGGATCGCTGTCGATTGCGAAATTGCTCGTTGTACATAGCTGTCCACCAGAGGAGGTGAAACCTGGCGCCGCGTCGTGCGGTATGATTGGCTCCCCGCTAGCGCTATAGAAAAACGCAGTTACAACTCCCACAGAATCTTTAGAGCCCTTGATAGATCCAGTAACGTGTATCCGAAACGCTCGCGAATCGTCTGTTAATCCCGCAAACTCCTGTTTTATCGCTGCGCCGGACGATGCCGTTACATCCGCAGATGACGCTGCGGACGCCGGCGAAGGGCTTTCAGTGCCGGATGACTGTGGACCGACGTTTTGCAGAGGTTGCGGGGGTGTTTCCAGCGCACCACTACCGGATTTGCTGACCGAATTTGGGGATACTAATCCTGGTGGCTGTGTCTTATGAAACTGTTTTGGAGTTCGAATAGAGTGAACGCCGACAGCAGCCGCAACGATCAGGGCAATACCTAAGATTGGTATCGCCACTCCTAATGCCCCTCGCGACTGTCGTGAATTATCGGTTGGGCGCGCCGCGAGGGGTAACAATGGTGAAGGCGACGGACTAAACGGCATCTGGTGCAATTCTGATTGCACCGCAACCAATGCATCTCGCACTATTGCGGCAGACTGTGGTCGCTGCGCAGGCTCGAGAAACACGCAGCTTGAAATGAGATCGCTAAGGGCTTGTGATGCGCCCGGGACGAGCTTCGTGATCGGCGTAAATCGAAACGGAGAATGAGCTGGATCGATCCCAGTAAGTAGATAGTGGAGTGTCGCACCAAACGAATAGATATCTGACCGGGAATCCGTCTGCTGTTTTCCGAACTGTTCAGGAGGCGAGAAGCCGACGCTGCCAAGCAGTTCCGTATCTCGTGATGCACCAGGCTGGAATCGTCGTGCAATGCCAAAGTCGATAAGCTTAATTGCTCCGTCTGGCTGCAGCATGATATTTGCTGGCTTTAAGTCCCGGAAAATGATGGGGGGATCCTGAATATGCAGATACCAGAGTACCTCAGATATCTGCACTCCCCACGCGACGACTAGTTCAGGAGCCAGTTTCCGGTTTTGCGAGGCGGCAAGGCGCGCTTCCAGCGTTTGCCCTTCTACTAGCTCCATAACTAAATAACCGCGCGGCCCCTCCACAAAGGCATCGGTTACTCTTGGAAGGTTTGCGTGGTTTAGCCGAACAAGTATCTGAGCTTCCTGCTCAAACTGTTGCATGCTAAGTGCAAGCTGTGTTGCATCTGCCTCATCACCGACAATCTCTTTAACAGCCACGGCACTGTTGAGTCGCTCATGGATGGCCTCGTACACAGTTCCCATGCCGCCCTGGCCCAGAGTACGACGAATCCTGTACCGGCCGTTAAGCAATGCGCCAGATTCGAGCCTTATCGGAGCCATTGCGCCGCCTTCCAAGTACTTGGATGCTGGTATGCACCATGAAACATGTTAACATAATTCTCGTCATTTGAACAGCAATCGGTACCTATGCTTAAGGGGGTTAGGTACGGTATAATGTGGCGTAATGATCTGAGGCGTTGAGAGCCGGGGCAGGCGCAACAGCAGGCTGGCGAACCGTGTCAGAGGGGAAACCCGGCAGCACTAAGGCAGTCCCCTGTGTGTGCCCACCCCCCGGCTCTGAGCGTCTCAGTCATTACGAAAAAGATTGTTTCTTGGATATCGCCCCCATTACCTGCATCGCCTGCATCAAACTGCTCAGACGACATGGCCTACATTGCACTCTATCGAAAATACAGGTCGCAGTCCTTCTCGGAGCTCATGGGACAGGATGCGGTTACTACGGTGCTTCAGAATTCGCTAAAGTCGGGACGAATTTCGCACGCCTACCTCTTCCACGGCGCACGCGGCTGCGGAAAGACATCGACAGCCCGTCTCCTTTCCCGAGCGCTCAATTGCGAAGCACAGGACCACCCAACACCAGAACCGTGCGGAGTCTGCAGAATTTGCGTTTCAATTCGTGATGGCTCGTGTATGGATGTCGTCGAAATCGACGCTGCATCTGAAACCGGCGTCGACAATGTTCGCGAAAAGATCATCGAGAACGTCCAGTATGTGCCCACCGAAGCCCGCTACAAAGTGTATATCATCGACGAGGTACACGACCTGTCCGCTAAAGCTTTCGATGCACTGTTAAAGACTCTAGAAGAACCTCCGCAACATGTCGTATTTGTTCTCGCGACAACGGAGCAGCACAAAGTTCCTATCACCATTAGGTCTCGCTGTACGCAGTTTCAGTTTAAGCGCGGTAGTCTCCAGGACCTTTCAGCAGCCATTCAGCGTGTTGTTGACGCGGAAGGATATGTTGCAGAACCGGAGGCGATACGCTCGATGGCGAGATGCGCCGAAGGATCATGGCGTGATGCGCTGTCTGTGCTGGAACAGGTCATCTCGTACTCAGATAGCTCAATTACCGAAGAGAACGTACAAAGGGCTCTCGGAACCGTCAGTTCAGACACTCTCGTTCGGGTCGTCGACACAGTCGCTCATGATGATTGGTCCGAGATCCTTGCGGCGGCGGCTGACCTGATCGATAGCGGCAAAGATGTCCGACAGATCATCACCTCATTGAGTGGTCACCTGCGTGAACTGCTCCTCATTGCTGCAGGCGCTAAACGAACAGCGCAGCTTGAATTAGGCGAAGAACGCGTACAGTCGCTAGCCCCTCAGGCCGCAAAGTTCACCCCTGATACTTTGTTAAAAATGCTCTCAGTACTCGCTCAAGCCGAAAAAGAGACGAGGATTAGCAACCAGCACCGGTGGCTGCTCGAGCGTGCGCTCTGCTCACTCCTGCCGTCTAACGTCAGATCTGTATCATTGCACAAGCAGGAACCGGCTGGCATAGTAGAGGTTCAACGCGTTGCGCGAACTTCCCCACCTGCTCAAGCAAGAGTCGAGTCTCCAGTGCCAGAACCCCAGGACATTGCCCAGAGACCAATGCCTGAGCAGCCCATGCGGCGTGTGCCCGCAGCCAACAGTGCGCAGCAGGCACAAACTCCTGAAGCAGCGCGCAGAGTAGTGACCGAGTCAACAGACGCTGAAGACCGGTTTGTTGGCCCAGTAGACTTCGATGTGATCTCCCGGAGTTGGCAGCGCATCGTAAGGAGCATTGAAAAGGTTAGCCCCTCCGCGTCGAGTTATCTTGAGAACGCAACGCCCTGTTCACTGGACAGACAGACAATTGTAATTGCGTTCGAAAACTCCTTCGCGAGAGATCGAATTTTGAACAAGGGTAAAGCTCTCGTTGAGAAGAAGATCAACGAGACATTGCGGACAGAAGGGTTTAAAATTCGCGCGCAAGATGAAATAAGCAACCACGTTCAACCCTCACGGGCAGCCGATCCCGCCGCAGTGGAACCGGCCGCCGCCAAGTCGATGCTCGAAGAGACCCTGGAATTATTTGGTGGTGAAGTTATCGAGAAAGACGATACCGAGTAGCCTGCCACAACTTGCGTGCGCTGATCAACGCTGATCAGAACTAGTACAGTAAGATTAACGTATACCTATCGGTACTGTTTCATCGTCGATGACGACGGATATCGAATTCTGTGATCCTAGAAGGAGTGATCAAGATGGCAAGATTTGGCGGAGGCGGTGGCGGCGGGTTTGGCAGTCTTGGGGATATGAAGAAGCTGATGCAGCAGGCCCAGAAAATGCAAGAGGATGCCGTAAAGCTTCAGGATGATCTTCAGGCTGCAAGAATTAAAGGTGACGCTGGCGGCGGCATGGTTACGGCGACCGTTAACGGGCACGGACATCTGGTTGAAATTAAGATCAATCCAATTGTCGTTGATCCCGATGATGTTGAGATGCTCGAGGACCTCGTCATCACGGCAGCGCGCGATGCCTCGGCCAAGGCAGCTGCGGAGCAGGAAACTCGAATGCAGCAGATTACCGGCCAGGTTGGAGATTTTCCTTTGCCGCCAGGACTGATATAGTCACGATCGATCCAAAAGAACAAGCGTCTTAATCATGTTACATTTCGCTAAACCGCTTTCGCGCCTGGTTGCCGAGCTGGAACGACTGCCCGGTATTGGCCCGAAGTCTGCCCAGCGCGTTGCCTTCCATATTTTGAGACAGCCCGACGACGAAGCACGCCAACTCGCCGATGCAATTATCAAAGTAAAGGAATCGATTCGCCTCTGTACAGAGTGTTCGAATTTTACGGATCAAGAGCAGTGCGACGTATGCAGGGATGTTCGGCGAGACAGAAGTTTGCTATGTGTCGTGGCGGAACCCCGTGACCTCATTGCAATGGAAAAGACAAATGAGTATCGCGGCATCTACCATGTCTTACACGGCGTACTTAATCCGATGGAAGACATCACACCAGACAAACTTAAGATAAGGGAGCTATTCCCGCGTCTATCCGTCGGTGTTACCGAGGTAATCCTGGCATTTAATCCGACAACAGAGGGCCAGACAACGGCGCTTTACCTCGCAAGAACATTGAAGCCACTTGGCGTGAAAGTTTCTCAGATAGCTCACGGTTTGCCGGCTGGCGGCGATCTCGATTATGCCGACCAGGCCACCTTAATATCCGCCCTCCAGTGGCGTCGAGAGATGTAGGAATCTAAAGGAGAGAAGAATGCAGGAGATACAGCGGGCCACGTGGCGCACAAAAATTGGTCTGGCCGAAATGCTTAAAGGTGGCGTAATCATGGACGTTGCATCCGTTGAGCATGCTGTAATTGCCGAAGAGGCCGGGGCAGTTGCGGTAATGGCGCTTGAGCGCGTTCCTTCCGACATACGTGCACAGGGTGGAGTAGCACGTGCATCCAGCCCGAAGATGATCAAGGAGATTAAGCAGGCTGTAACTATTCCTGTGATGGCTAAGTGCCGCATTGGGCATATGCGACGCAACTTGCGAAACTGAT
>CAIXIX010000167.1 GCA_903919615.1 uncultured Chthonomonas sp. | reverse complement strand
TTGGCGACGTGACCGTGGTAGTTAAAATCCGCAGACCATCGCCGTCAGCAGGTAAGTTACCAAGCTGAGCCGCGATATTAAAATGGAAACGTCCCCAATCGCTGAGCTTGCCATTCTCCAGAACGCTTTGGGAGCGGTCGGGATCGTATAGACTTAACAGTTCAGCCTGGGTAAACGTATCGCTCGCCCCCAGACTCGCGGGATGGTCGGGGTTGCCTTCAAGCTTAACGGGGCGATATTCTCGGCTAGTTGCAAGAACGCCTGTGGCATATCCTGCTCGCAACACGGAAGTAGCAAATGTCAAGGGCAAACCAGGCGTGAGATCCTCGGGTTGACTGACATATGGCACAACCTTCTGATCTGGCAAGAAACGACACCCAGTCATACCTGCCAGCGCAAGCGATGCTCCGCTTAGCGTAAGAAACTGTCGCCTATTCAAGCCAGCAGCAAGCCCACGCGTCTGCTGAGGAACCTCATCAACCAGAAAGTCCATGAACTCTGGTGTTTCGGCCAGCTCTTCAAGGCATCGCCAGTATTGCTTACCGCTTTTGCCTGCCAACTTTGCCCGCACCTGAGCCATCGAGATTGGCTGTGTTGTTGTAGAGGGTGTAGACCCTGGTTTTTCCATAGTATCGATACCTGCCGAAGAATCTAAAGCTTCAACACTGTGTGTGTTCTCTATCGGTGGCATACTGAACAATCCGTGAGCTGCTGCTTTTTAACTTTGTATTTGGAAAGCAGTTTTTTACCCTCGTCGAGTTCAGCTTCTGTACGGGTGTACTCTTTGCCCTCAAGGCGAGCAGCTTGTTCATCCGTAAGATGTGTTGCCTTTGCCCGTTCGAGCTCCGATTCAGAGTTTTTCGATTCTTCGTCTATGACGGGCTGTTCGAATTGATTCTTTTTGTAAACCGAAAAGACATCCTCGCGCTTGCCAACGAACTCTTCCGGACTACGGTGACAGTTGAGACACCAAGCCATAAAGAACGGTCGACCCTTGTACGTGATCATCTCTTTCTGTATCGGGCCATGGCAGATATTGCAGTTCAAGCCGCGGTTCACATGTATAGAATGGTTGAAGTAGACGAAATCTGGAACTGTATGCAACTGGTTCCAACGCAGTGGCGCGCCTGAGGCAATGCTGTTTCGCACGGGCTCAAGCAGCGGACTGTTGGTCCAGATCTGCGAGTGACACGTATAACATGCTGCCGTCGATGGCACGTTGGAATAAGGCGACTTCTCAACCGAGTTATGACAGTAGCGACAGTCGATACCAAGTTCTACCGTGTGATGCTGGTGGCTAAATGGGGCAGGTTGGTCCTTAGGGACGTTAACCTTTGTGTTCCATGGCGACCTGGAAATTGCACTACCACCTACCAAAAGACCGAGGGGAAGAACAACAACCGCAACAAGGCTCACTTGAGCAAGGACATTAGTGCTTGGATGGAAAATCTGAGCCATCTTACGCGCTCCCTGAAGTTCTAGGCGGTGAATAGAGGAAAGAGGCGGTCCGCCGAAGACAGTGCAAATTATACCGTTGGCCTGAACGGCAAGTCAACCCGCATGTTGACATTTCTGTGCATTTTTTCACGAATTCAATTTTGGAACCGACAGTCAATCTCAAGCCTCTTTCACATCAGCGTGCCAGACATAAATTCGCGGCTAGACTGACACGTAAAACCACCGAAATTTACAGACGATCGAATGCCGACGTCAAAATTCCCATGTCCGAATCAAACGAGCTCTGGAGATCTGTGCGTACGTTCTTGCAGGTTAAAAAATTATAACATAACGACTAAATCAAATCAAATGCAACAACATCGCTACATCATACGGTCAACTGCCATTGCAAGGAATAGAATTGCCAGGTAGATCATAGAAAAGTGAAATAGGCCCGATGCTTGCTTGCGTTCGACACCCTTGAGTAACAGGCAGCTCTTCTGCAGCAAAACCAGGCTTAACGCAACCGCCACGAGCAGGTAAAACACGCCGGTCATGTGTATGAAGTACGGTGATGCTGCCACAAATAGAGTCACGACTGCGTAGCCGATGATCTGTATCACTGTTGCCCGATCTCCCTTGACAACCGGGAGCATTGGCACCCCAACTGCGGCATAATCGTCCTTAATGAGGAGCGCGAGGGCCCAGAAGTGTACAGGGGTCCAAACAAAGATGATTAAGAAGAGCAGCAAGGAAAGCGTGCCAAGATGGTTTGTAACGGCGGCCACACCAACCAGTGGCGGGAAAGCCCCTGCTGCGCCCCCGATGACGATGTTATGCCATGTCCTGCGCTTCAATATCATCGTGTAAATGACAACGTAGAATGCGAGACCAGACAAAGCCATCCATGCCGCAAGCGGATTAGCAAAAATCGCCAGAACCGAGAATGAAACAAGCTCCAATATTATGGCGAAAAGCAGCGCACGCGAGGTCGGCACGACCAGCGTAACGGTTGGTCGGGTCGCCGTGCGATCCATCTTCTTATCGATGTCTCGGTCGTACACCATATTGAGCGTATTTGCCGCGCCCGCAGCAGCGTAACCGCCTATCAAAACAGCCATGAAGCGAACGAGCGTAACGGTGTGAGCATGCCCAGACGCGATGAACATTGCAGCCAACGCGGTGAACAGCAAGAGACTGATGACTCGCGGCTTTGTAAGGGTAACGTAATCTTTCCAGGTGGCTCTCGCCGGAGACGCAGCGGTCAATGTTTCGCTCATGCGGTTGCCAGCCCCATCTGAACTTTGTCCGTCTCGACTTCAATGCCTTCGGATGCTAGAGCCGCCGCTGTTAGAAGTACAAGAGATATCCACAATGCATCCGCAATAACCAGGTGTATTAACTGCATATAGACGGGCGCATGGATCATCAAGTTGACGAATCCAACAACCAATTGAGCGGTGAATATCCACATTAGGTATCTCTTGAACTGAACAACGTACTTGCCTGGCCTAGACTTCCCAACCACAGACGCTATTCCGCCCACATAGAGCGAAACTAACACCGCTACTGCGGGATGCAATGGACGAAGTTTCAAAAGGTAACTTGCTGTAGGAGCAAAATCTTGTTTCATACCTGCAATCACTGATGTTGACGGATATAGCATGTCCCCAAGGGCTGAAAGTGCGCCTGTAATGCCTAGGAGTGTCACGCCGACCAGTGCGCCAAGAAGAAGTTTTGCAGCAATCCCTTGCCCACGGAACCTCGGAAGATAACCGCCCGATGCGCACCATGCTGTGAGCGTAAGAAACGCCAGTAGCGTGAATGTGTTTGCAAGGTGAGCAGAAGTAGCAACCGCCCTAAACATGGACTTGTTGTGTGCTACCCATTTAAATAGGACCAGAGCAGCGCCAAGTAGCGCTTCTGAAAATGTAAAGATGATTGAGAGCGTTGCCGCCTTCCGAACACGATGTCCCACAGGAAACGCCTTGAACGCCCAGATAACCAGCAGTATCACGCCAATGAGGCACAATCCACTTGTAACGCGGTGCAAAAACTCAACGGTCTTACGAATCTTCTCATCGATCGTAGTCGCTTCGCCACTGCACAGCGGCCAATGCGCGCCGCACCCATCGCCTGAAAATGAGGCTCTGACGTAGGCCCCCCAAAATATAACCACCAGGTTATAATAAAGCAATGCCCATGCATACTGCTTAAATCGTTCGCGTGTCATTTATTCTAAGCAACCCTTCACTAGATCGGGTACATTGTACCCCACCCTCTCCCGGGCCAAATTTCTATCGTGCATCCTACCGCTCTGCCCAATGAGTAGACAGGGGCAGCATGCAATCCCTATCCCGGAGTCAATCAGTGCAGCCCATATTCCAGGTTGATGCGTTTACTAAGGAACGTTTCTGCGGCAATCCTGCCGGCGTCTGCATCCTGTCGCAGGTCGAGAGCGAGTCGTGGATGCAGTCAGTCGCGAGTGAAATGAATGTGGCAGAGACGTCGTTTCTGCTGCCTGCCGCGGAAGGTTACAGCCTTCGATGGTTTACGCCGTTGTTGGAGGTGGATCTCTGCGGCCATGCTACGCTGGCGGCAGCGCACATATTGTGGGAAACAGGTCTCGAAGATACGGGAACCGACATCGTTTTCAATACCAGGAGTGGCTTACTCACAGCCTCAAATTGCGGTGACCGGATTCGACTCGATTTTCCGGCGCTGCCCGCATCAGAGGTAACTTTCAATTCAGAGATTATCTCTGCACTCGAAATTTGCGAAGACGAAATTACCTACTTTGGCAGGAATAAATTTGATTTCCTGATTCAGGTTACGTCCGAACAGCGAGTTAAGTCACTCAAGCCGCGAATGGCAGAACTTGCTTTAGTGGATTGCCGGGGTGTCATCGTGAGCTCGATTTCCACGAATGATGATTATGACTTCGTCTCCAGATTCTTTGCCCCGAGAGCAGGCGTGCCGGAAGACCCTGTGACTGGTTCTGCCCACTGCTGCCTAGCCCCTCATTGGAATGCTATTACTGGCAAGACTTCGATGGTAGGTAGGCAGCTTTCTGCACGCGGTGGTGTGGTGTATGTGTCACTTGAAAGCGATAGGGTCTTCCTTGAAGGCCATTCAATCACGGTGCTTTCTGGACATCTCGTATAAACTGCACAAAGAGCAATCAGAGCGCATAGCCATTAATAATGCCAGTACCATCACATCAGGGCGAACGCATCTTAATTGAGTAAGAGGTGTTCGAGGTAGGGTTCATTCCATCCAGCTTTGAGCCTTCTCGTTTTGATGCCTGCCTTTGTTGTTGTATCTCGCCCCAATAAGTTCAGCGCTAGGTGCCTAATGACGGC
>CAIXIX010000166.1 GCA_903919615.1 uncultured Chthonomonas sp. | reverse complement strand
GGCGCCATTGAGGCACACATCGTCTGCTGCGACCTGAACGTCCTGGCCAACACACGCTCCGGCCTGAATTTCCTGGGTGATGTCGGCAACTGGATCAAGGCGAATGCCGATATCTATCGTCATTTTGCACTTATCGGTGGGGAGCCGGCTCGGCAGGAGGCGTTTGGGTACGCACACGGCGATGGTAAAGGACGGGCTATTGTTGGCCTCCGGAACCCATCGATTAAAGCGCAGACCTATCCGCTCAAGATTACTCGTGCATTCAATCTGGGCGAGCCCGGCCCATATCAGGTAACGATGCTTTACCCCTACAGGTACACCTGGCCGGAGGTGCGGGCCAGCCAATCGGTGCCAATCCCGCTGGCCGATTTTCAGGTTGCTGTTCTCGAAATCCGCTCTGCATCACGGAAAATCGCCGGGCTGCCAGATGGCAGGTGGCGCGACGTTAATGGGAAACTGGAGACTGCCGGGGTGGATGTTCCACTGGCAAAGCCGCAGATTAATCTGGCCATTCCAAATCCAAGCAAGCCGGACATTATGGGTCGCGTAGTTGTGCCTCATGGCCAGACAGCAGAGCTTCAGGTTCGAGTGGACCCGCCTGCGGGTACAAAGAAAGTAAGCGCACGCATCACGATCGACGGCGGTGAAGTGCCGGTGAAGGTGCACTTTCGGGATCGCGGTACGGCACAAGATGCCTGGTTACTTGCAACGATCGAAGCGGGGGACCATCAGATACGGGCGCATATCGACTGTGGCTCACCGACGCGCATCGAAGCCTGGCTGCAGTGCAGCGTGGAGCATACTTTTAATCCGTCTTCGGCTGTCGCCCCTGCTGGTTTGTTGCCTTCTCTCGATCCCGCAGAACAGCGAACAATATGGCCCGCGCTGGCAGCCTCGTATGTTGTAGCTGATATTTCGCCGATGCCCTCCGGTGTCGTTTGGTTGGGAGATCTGCGCGATCGCTGTGTTCGCTCTGAAACCGCCTGAGGGCAGGTCGGCTGGAACACAAGCTGCTGGAAAGACAACCCGACGCTGCGCATAGGTGAAACCACTTATGCGCGAGGGTTGGGCGTTCATGCGCCGGGTCGGTTTGACTTTCTGCTAGACGACAAAAAGCGCACACTTGTGGCAGAAATTGGAGTGCATCCAATCCCTGCAGATCGTCGGACCGCAGGCTGGCCGAAAGGCAGCGTTCGATTTCATGTAGAGGGCGACGGAAAGACGCTGTACATTTCACCTGTTCTGCGCGAACAGGATGCCGCGACTCCAATCCACGTTAACCTGTCTGGCGTGCGGGTTCTAAGTTTGATAGTGGATGATGGCGGCGACGGCAACTACGATGACCTGTGCACCTGGGGGAATGTGCGGTTGGAATAGTGGAGGGAATGGACCAAAAAGACTGGGCTCTTGAAGGCATGGTTCGCTAAATACCCCTCGTATGGTAACGCTCCTGGTAACGTTGTGGTGTGATACTGAGATCGATAACCCCTTCTTCGGGGCTTGTAACGCCCCGATAGATCTCAGACCGAAAGGAAATCACACCATGTTGCAGTCTCGTGCTCGGCGCAGATTTTGTGCCGCAGCAGCCGTCGCGGCATCCATGCTTGCAAGCCAGATATGTGCCGTGCAGGCGTCGCCGCCACCCATTCAGCGTTACAACATTGTTCAGATATCCGGCCTCGATTTCTACACCAGAGTTTTTCCAAGTAGCCTCAACAACAGTGGCACGGTCTCCGGCAGCCTCTATTCACCATCGTCCGTTGCTTATCGCGGTTTCATCTGGGGAACAGATCCGCTCTCCTTGACCGGGTTTTCTACATTCTACAGTCCATTTCCGTTTAGCCCACTTTACGACAGCGGAGTCGCCGAAATCAACGATGTCGGCGATCTGGTTGGCTTCGATATCAATCATTCCGCATATGTCTACTATGCAAACCATACGGCACACCAACTAATTACCGGCGAGTATTCCTATTACGGTTTGCCAACCGCGGTCTATGGTTACGGCGTTGCCTCCAGTATAAATCCGCTGTCTGCGGCGATAGTTGGATCGGCCCATGTGATCGGGCCAACTGGCAACGATACGGGTGTTACACATGCGATGGCCTGGATCAATCCGTTCGCTATGCAGGATTTGGGAACACTCGGCGGAAACACGAGCGCTGCGACGCATATTAACCGTCTGGACCATGTTTCTGGCTGGGCTCAGGTTGTGGGAGGCGCAACACACGCGTTTTTTGGCCCAGCTGGTGGCGGTCTAACGGATATCGGGACCCTGGGCGGAGACTACTCTAGAGCAGACAGCATCAACGATAATGATCAGCTGGTTGGCAACGCGACAACCACGGGGCTTGATTCCTTTCTTAACCCAATAGACCATGCGTTCCTGTGTAATTTCAAATCCACTACTGATCATGCGTTGACCGATCTAGGTACCCTTGGCGGGCCGGGCAGCGCAGCGACTGGAATAAACAACAACGGAGAGGTAGTTGGAGAGGCACAGCTTGGCACCTTACTATCGCCAGGCGACTTCCACGCCTTTCGCTGGGATCCCGTCAATGGCATGGTCGATCTCAATAATCTGCTTCCAGCCGGATCCGGGTGGGTATTGGGAAACGCACTCAAGATAAATGACAATGGTCAAATTCTTGTCACTGGATTTTTGAATGGAGTCGCAGCTACGGCGCTGCTTCAGCCGGTTCCACCACCAACGATTGTGAATATCACTCCCAACCTCGCGCCACTCAATTCTCCAACCATCGTGGTTACCGTGAACGGTTCCGGGTTCAACACGCAATCTCAGGTGAATTTTGCGAGCCCATATGGCGTCTCGCCAACTCCGCCCACAACATTTATATCGTCACATCAGCTTCAGTTCACGCTGTTCTCTAGCTATTTCTACGCGATATACGCAGCCTCAATCTCTGTGACGAACCCGGTAGAGGGTACGAGCAACACGGTGCCATTTAATGTGGTTGGCGTTCCGAAGTTAGTTATACAGTCGGCGAGCGCAACCCGAGATCCATCAACGCACAAGGTTACAGTTACTGTGACCGTTTTCAACTCTGGCACCGCAAACGCTACAAACGCGACGATCAACGCGGCCGCAAACGCTAATTTGAGCTCGGTAAGCACCATCAGTACGATGCCGTTTACAATTGGCGCCGTTCCCATAGGTGGTACGTCGACCTTTATCCTTACATTTCCATCAACGGTAACGGCAGGATCAAAAGTTCTCAATCTCAGCATTGCAGTCAATAACGGCACCTCGTCTGGTACCAAACCGATAACCGTTCCTTAACCCGGAGATACCAATATAATGAAGATCTTCAACTCTATCATGGCGACCCTTGGCCTCCTGGTTGCTGCAGGATCTGCCCAGGCACAGTTGTTTGTAACGCTTGATACCACAGCGTTCGATCTGGCTCAGGGCGCTTCTGTAAACGCATCGGGAAGAATCACCGCATTCGGCGGAATTGGCGGCCTTCCGACCTCATGGTATATGGGTGGAACTAACATCTCATTTACCGGTCCGAGCTCACTGGTTACCGGGGACGCAACACCCTTTTATACACCAAACTTCTACTTCGCACACGATACGGACGGGTCTAACCCTGCTAACGATGGGCTCATCAATGGAGGGGAATCCCTCTCACTGTCTGGTCTTTCTACCGACCTCTTCACTATTAACGTGGACCCAGGCGCAGATATAGGAACGTACATCGGTGAATTTGACGTGCTTGACGGCACCGGACACCAGTTAGGATCAACTTCATTCACTGTTAATGTAAGCGCTTCTTCCACGCCAGGGACGCCAGAGCCAGGAAGTACGACCCTGCTTTTGGTTGGATGCGCGGCGGTTGGAGCGATCCGGAAAAGAAAGAGAGGTGTTAGAGGCGCTTAGGACATGAAGGAAGGGAGTGAAGGTGAGGCTGCGAGTAGGAAGTTACTGATCTTCGCAGCCCACCTTCACCGTCCTTCTGGACCCTGAAGAGCCAGATGGAGGCCATATTCAAGTGATATAGATCGACCGGTTTCCCAAGCAGATGCGAACTCAAGTTTGTCGCACTTATCACGGGCAAGTCGAACTGCCTCTGCCAGGCGAGCCTGTTCCAGTGAGCCTAATGTGGAGTCAATCGTTTCTCGCAGCCTCTCGGCAAATCCCCAAAGAACGGACGCGGCAATATAGTCGTTTTCGAGCGAATTGAGTAGTCCGATCGCCTCAATGGATCCGCACGTACCGTGGATATCGTTGTTGTCGGTTAAGATCTTCAAGCTCTCGGTAAGCAAAGCACGGGCGGACGCAGTGTTCAGTGCCTGTAGTTCCAATGCGCCAAGATTGTGCAGCGCGGTGGCCATGCCTTTTGTATCACCAAGTTTCCTCCTTATTTCGAGGGCTTCGTAATGTAACCGGCGCGACTCTAAGTAGTTGCCCAGGTCGTACTCTAGTGAACCCAGATTATTGAGCGAGGATGCAATACTGTGCTGATTTCCGGCAGCCCGTTTAATCGCGAGACTCTGTTCGAACATCGATCTGGCAGTTGTGAGGTCCCCGCAATGGCGTGCCGTTATTCCCATGTTGTTGAGGCACATTGCCTTCTCAGCCAGGTCGCCCGTAGCCGCATAAACTTCGAGTGCATGGTTGTAGTAATTCGTTGCCATCTTGAATTCGCCCAGCAATGAAGCAAAACTACCGAGGCTACTGTAAGCGTTACCGCGAACCTTGGTCGGTATACCGGATCGATCCGCAGCGATCATCCCAGACAACCGGTCGTAACCTTCTCTCAAAAGCCCTCGCGTCCTCCAGTATTGCGCTAGCGAACCGCATATTTCTAGCCCAGCGAGAGGTGTTTCCCCACGCTCCAGACAGTAGTCGATCGCGCATCTGATGTTGTCGTGCTCCAAATCCAGTGTAACCAGCGCTGACTTCTGATCGGCTGTATTGGCAGCCCGGCCCATCTGACGGGACACTTCTCTATAGTAATCAAAGTGTCGATTACGAATTTCAGCGAATTCGTCGCTGAGAGCGAGTCGACTTCTGGCGAAATCCTTGATACTTTCAAGCAGTTGGTATCGGTTCTGCCCCTCGCGCTCGATCCGGCTGACGAGGCATTTGTCAAACAGACTCACCAACAGGTCGCAGGTATACCAACCGCTCTGGGCTCCACTGGGAGATGTCGTTTCGCCGTAGGCATTATCTAGAGAAGCACAAATCGTTTCGACCGCTTCGAGGCTCCAGTCTCCCGCGAAGACAGAGAGGCGATTGAGAAGGGTACGCTCTTCTGGTTCGAGCATATCGTAAGACCATTCGATGGCCGCGCGAAGCGTCCTCTGCCTACTGTGCGAAGCCCTGTCTCCATCTGTCAGAAGCTCAAATCTATCGCTAAGCCGAGCTTCAATCTGGCAGATCGACAGCGCCCTGCAGCGGCTGGCTGCGAGCTCGATGGCCAGTGGCAATCCGTCCAGGCGGCGACATATTTGTCCAATTGAGTGGAGCGTTTCTGGGGTGAGCCGAAAATCGTACTGTATCTGCCTGGCCCGATCTAAGAATAGCTGCACTGACTCGTATTGCAGCAGGTCGGAGGCATCATGCTTTGAAACGTGGCGTCGGTTAATGTAGCTAACTGCAGGCGGCGCTAACAGGGGACGCACCTGCAGAACTGCCTCACCATTTATTCTGAGCGACTGCCGGCTTGTGCACAGAATCTTAAGTGTCGCGTTGGCCTCTGCCAACCCGCGCACCAGCTTCGAACATGAGGATAACAGATGTTCGCAGTTATCGAGCACGAGAATAGTCGGTTCGGCGCCAAGGAGTTCAGCCAGTCGGATGATGGGTTGGTCGATTGAGTTCGCGCCGAAGCCTGCCGCAGTCGCTACAGTCTGGGCGACGTATCCTGGATCGCTTATTGGAACCAGGTCGACATATACTACACGACAGCCCAATTTGGCAAAGTCGCGTGCTATCTCTCCGGCGAGCCTTGTTTTGCCAACACCGCCTGGCCCGACAAGGGTAATCACTCGCGCGGAATTGATTAGACTGACTGTTTCGCCTATTAACTCTTCTCGCCCGATCAATCGAGTAAGCGGTATTGGTAGTGCAGTGCCTCTATTGGCGGCAGAAGCCTCAGATGGGCTGGCAACTTGTCTGCTTGCTCTCCCTGTTGATGCGGTTTCTGATGGGCGAGACTGAGAACGGATAGTTTCGAAGAGCGCCTGTGTAACTGCGTCCGGATCTGCATTTATCGTTTCATGCAATCTGAGGCGGAGATCACGATACACGAGCAGTGCCGCGGCATGACTTCCGGTGTTTGCCAAAGCCTGCATGAGCGCTCGGTACGCCGACTCCTGCAGGGGATCGACCGCGATCATAAGTCGACAGTACCGCGCGGCCTCGGCCCAATCGTTCTGTGCTGACGCCTGTTCCATCAGTGTGTTGAGCGCGGCAAGATAGGCAAGCTCAAGCCGGGCTCGATCTGCGGCAATCCATTCATCGTACCAATCTTGACACAGGGGACCCCGGTAGATATTCACTGCAGCCTGCAGTGACGCCATATCGCCAAGCCGAAGCGCCGCTTCGAATTCGGTTACGTCTACGCGGACCCCGGACGCATCAAAAGAGACGGATCTTGGAGTATTTGCGAATATCCGCCACTGCTCTGTGCCCAGGACCGAACGAAGATTTGTGAGGCTTCTGCGCAGGTAGAAGAGCGCCCGAGCTTCTTCGCTATCCGGCCAGAGAGTGTAGGCGAGCTTAGTGCGGTCGAGTGGAGCACCCTGACGTAGGACTAGCATAGCTAGTAGAAGCAGCTCTTTCCGGGTGCGTGTTTGAGGCAACGGGCAGCCATTAAGCTGCACGTCGAAAGAGCCAAGTAAGCTCACAACTAGAGGCGTTTTAAGTGTTTCTGAGTTACTACTCAGGCATCTACTCGTGATAATATCCGAGCGGGTTCCTGTCGATAATTTTGATTTGTAAAAAAATCTTTGGATTTCACAGAGTCATTTGGTAGGCGGATGGTGAATCTGTATTTGTGAACAGATTGAAGCCT
>CAIXIX010000165.1 GCA_903919615.1 uncultured Chthonomonas sp. | reverse complement strand
ATGATATCGAGCGTAGATCCAAAACAGAAAAAGCTGTCGCAGGCGATCTACTTCGGCTCGTAGTGCGTAACGCCTTCACGGGGCAGCGGAAGCACCCAGACATTGCGGAACTGAACCGCATTGTTGTGGTACTGCAGGTAGATCGGCCCCGGGCCTTCGGTCTCCTTGCCCGCGATGCCGGTAGCTCCCACGATATCCTGGTTGTCCTGAACGCAGATGCCGTTCTGGAAAACGGAGACGCGTGCGTTCTTCACCTTGACATGGTTCTCGTACACCGGAGCGTGGAAGACGATATCGTAGGTCTGCCACTGTCTTGGCGGTTTGCAGGCGTTTACGAGCGGTCCGCGCTGGCTATAGACAGCGCCGCAATCGCCGGCGCCCGGCTCTTTGAAGCCATACGAATCGAGCACCTGGATCTCATACTGCGCCAGCAGGCCGACCCCGCTGTTGCCTCTCTCCTGGCCATGCTTGTCAGGCATCCAGGGTGTCTTGAACTCGACATGAAGCTGGAAATCGAGGAATAGCTGCTTGCTGATGATGCTGTCGCCGTTGGTTGTCAGTGCGCCATTCTCAACCAGCCAGGCGGCCGGCTTGCGAGAGCCCTGGAAGATCCAGTTCTGCGCGACCTCTTTCTGTTTGCCGGAGAACAGGACCACGATCTGCTTGTTCTTCGGAATGCGTGCGGGACCGCTCGTATCGTCTGCTGGTCCGTTATCGCTCACTGCATCGTCCGACTGTACGTCGGCGCTCTTTGCACCCTGATCAAAGGGTCTCGCGGAAGCAGGCGCAGCGGCGAGAAGCGCAAACCCGGTGGCAAGAGCGGAGAGCAGCGCGAGTCCGCCAGCCACGCGCGCACCTGTCGACACCTGTTTCGTGTTACTAGAGATCATTACAGATATGATTCCTCCATCATCGAATTGTCAGTGAAACGCCAGCGAACTGTTCAACATCGCGCTGGCTCACTAAATCTGAGGTGACGATTCACCTTGAGCTCCCGCGACTCCTCCCATCATCCACGCAAAGGTGACACGGGCATTTCCAACCTCTCCCCGCTTGCGTGGGAGAGCGTCGGGGTGAGGGGCGATTTGTGGGTGTAGACCGATAACCTAAACCGCCGCGTCGGTTATAGGAAACACCCGCCCAACCGACCCAATCGCGCAAGTCACGGCCAGCCGACCACGAATTCCGGTATAATCCTTAAGGTAGATTTTTCATGGTAGGGTCTTTCAGGGTTAAAGATGGATGAACTGAATCTTAGAGTTTATGGTCTGGACGACGCTGCCGATACGATTCCTCTGCAAACTCTGCTCGCCGCTCTCGTTTCTGCCGGATATCCTGTCACGCTTGCCACCGGTATTACGGGCGAGGCCAGCGAAGAGGAGCTTGCTAGCGGAGATTGGGATGCAGCGATCGTTCGCTGGATGGACCCGGAGATGCACGAAGTTGCGCTTATCGAGCGCGATAGAGTGAGCGAATCAGAAGTGACCCGGAGCGTAATTGCAGGCGCAATTCAGGATGTTGCAAACCGGTTCGGTTACGATCCTGGTGGACAGGCGATTATCACCGATCATCTGCGAAAGACCACGGTTGTCTATTCCGTTCAGATGCTTCCCGCCCTTTTAGTGAACGACGAGCATGCGGCGTGGGGGGCTTTGGATGTTGCTTTGCGATGTATTGCAGCACAGGCGGACGGCCTGATCTCGGTGCCCGGCGAAGGGTATTGCGATGCAGACGGCGAACTGGTGCTGGCAGAAGAAGAAGAAATGGATTATGAGATTGGCTTTGCCGATCTAGAGGAGGAGCCTGAAGAGGCATGAGTATTCTTATAGACGAAAACACGCGCGTTGTAGTCCAGGGTATTACAGGACGCGATGGCGGTTTCCATACCAGCCAGATGATTGAGTACGGTACCAAGATTGTTGGCGGCACAACGCCCGGCAAGGGCGGCCAGGTTGCACAGGGAGTGCCTGTATTCAATACGGTGAGAGACGCGGTTCGCGAAACGGGAGCCACGGCTTCAGTCATTTTCGTTCCGGCGCGCCTCAACGCCGCAGATGCCATTCTCGAGGCGGCCGATGCGGGCGTTGAGCTCGTTGTCTGCATCACGGAGGGCGTCCCAACCGAGGATATGATCCTCGTCAATGCCATCCTGAAACTGCGCGGTAAGACCCGCCTCGTCGGCCCGAACTGCCCGGGGCTTATCTCTCCAGGCAAATCGAAGATCGGCATTGTTCCTGGCAGCATCTTCACCCCGGGTCCAGTTGGACTGGTGTCCCGGTCTGGCACACTCACCTATGAGATCGCAGATGAACTGACCCGCGCTGGCCTTGGCCAGTCGAGCGGCGTTGGCATCGGCGGCGACCCGATGATCGGCACAAAGTTTATCGATGTGCTTCCCCTGTTTGAGGCCGATCCTCAGACAGAGGTGATCGTCATGGTCGGTGAGATTGGCGGCAGCGACGAAGAGGCTGGCGCCGAGTTCATCAAATCGATGACGAAGCCAGTCGTTGGATTTATCGGCGGACGCACCGCACCTCCCGGAAAGCGAATGGGCCACGCCGGCGCCATCATCTCCGGCAAGACCGGTACTCCTCAGGCGAAGGTCGATGCGCTAAACGCCGCAGGCGTTCCTGTCGCAGACACTCCTGGCGAAATTCCGGGCCTTGTAAAGGCAGCCCTGGAGCGCATCCGCGCCGGGAAATAACCGGAACGGCTTGCTGTTGTGTTCAAATTCGACCCCTTCTTCATGCTGAAGAAGGGGTCGAATTGTTTGAATACTGTCACGCGAAGGCGGTGAGCAGATGCAAATTCTAGCCGCAAAAAGACGCAGAAGGCGCAAAGAAAAGCGGTTAGCTGAAACGTAGGCATCATCATGTGAGCCATCCGCCTGGTAGGATCGCCGCTTGCTGCGACCGAGCTCATATCCGCACACTGCCCAGCATCCGGCAGGCGCAAAATTACCACATTACCCGATTACCGAATTACCAATCTTCTGCATCATCGACTTCAAAGATGCAGCAGACTTCATAGACCTTCAGCTCGTGCTAAGGACACTAAGATTACATGCATGTACACACCCGAAACGTTATGATAGAACATTAACAGCTATTGATTGATATAATGATTAATTTGCCAATATGCACTGCTAAGATTCGCTAACATTTCATCGAATTTGCACGGACGAGTGGCAAGGGACAACCGCCGCACGTCCCGTTCCCTGCCTCATCTACAACATCGACATCAAGGACGTCATAGACTTTGTCCACAGCGCCAACGGTGCGGCATCTCCTCAGCCCAGTGCTTTAAGGCCTGGGGATCAAACGTCGCACCATCCCCAGTTTCATTCTGCTCCCGCCATGCGCGCCGTTGGCGCGCAAGTCAGGAGGTGGGCGTGCAGGATGGTCGTTCGCTTCCAGGGCCTTCGACCGCTGGCTATCCTCTCGCGCACATTCGGCGCTAATTGCAATAATACGGATCGCCCTCACGGGCTGAGAAGAGGTTTGGGGTCACTAACCGGACCGGTGAACGGGCTAGGCAGGAAGCTACGCTGATCGCCCTTCGGGCTTAAATGCGCGCCTGGCGGATGATGACAGTGTGAGGATTGAGGGGTTTTGCCGCTTGCGGAGAAGCGGGCTCCAGGATTTCGCTGGAAGCGGTCGACGACGACAGATATCACCGAGGGGCCTGATAGGCCGGACAAATCGCTCGCCGAGAGAATCGTGGATACAGCAATAGAGCGCTCGGAAGTGGGCCGATGGAGCACCTTCGGCGCTGAAGACAGTCCACTCTGCCCAATTCCAAATCCCTAATCCCTAATCTCTAACCCCCAGTCCCTTTCACTTTACCCCTATCCTCAAGTCCCCCTTCCCTCTTCATTCCAGTGCCCGCAGTAGCTCTTCAGCTGGCTCCGCCGCTGGTGTGGCAGGGCGCAAAAGTGCTTCGCCCCCGATATCTGCCGCACTGGAGGCGCGCAGCAGCGTTCTGTTCTGCACTTCGTCCGTGGCTCGAAGCTGCAGCGCTTCCAGACAGTCCTGGGCGGCTTCCAGAATCTCCGGATGCGAGTTTTTCACGCCGATTCTGCTGATTACTTTCTGCACGGCGGGAATAGAATCGGCAGCGCCAATCTGCTGCAGCGCATACAGTGCCGCGAGCACAAACTCTGCGTTTGCCTGATGGATAGTCATGGCTCGATGCAGGTATCCGCGCTGTTCGGGGCTTAGCAGGCCAGCGTCGCTTGCTTTGAAGCGTCGCAGCAGTGGAGTGACCACAGAGATTGCCGCTGCAGCGCTCACCTCATTGCCCGCCGCAGACTCGAGGAGCGGACCTACTATCCGCAGATCATCCGTATGGGTCAGCGCCTGGGTGATATTGCGCTGCACGTAGAGGCCGCGTGTTGCGAAGAGTAAGATGGTTCCAAGGCTGACTGCCAGACCGTATGTAACCATCTGGTTCGTACCGTGTCCGTTCACAAAATCGTAAATCCGCGAGCCCGCAAATACCAATCCAGTTAGGGCGCCAGCTCCGGTAAAGAGCAGGCTCCTCTTTCTCAGTTTTGCGATGGCCGATACGCGGTGCGCGAGGCTCTGAACGGCAGCATCAGAAAGCGCTGTTGCACGATCGGGTTTGATTTCTTGCAGTTTCTGCGATACCCAGGGTATCTCAATGCCGCCCTGGGATGCCTTCCTGGCCACGATTTGACGCATGGCCGCTCGTGCCGAATCAGCAAACTGCTTCCTATCCTCGTCGCCGCTTCGGCTTCTCTCAAGCGACTCCAGCAGAGGCAGGTCATCAACCGATCCGATGCGGCCAAGGGTCTCGATCAGCACGGTCGCGAGCGTTGGGTTATAGCGCCCAATGCGCCATCGGCTCAATGCCGACTTCAATCCCGATCTCATCGCTTCACGCTGTGCGTCAGTCAGGGCATCGCTATCTTCAATGGTTAGCTCCGGCAGCACGCGAATCAGCACCGAACTGGCGATGCTGTTAACCGTTTCAGAGCCAGAAAGCGCCTCGATGAAGGGTCCCGCTATTCGGGGATCGTTAGCGTTCACCAGCTTGAAAGCGGCCTTTCCCGGACGATCCATACCTGCGAACCCCTGTGCTAACCCGGCGACGCATGCCGCGATGAGAACTGCGACGAGTGATCGCTCCATAGTGATGTCGAAACTGGATGGATGAATCATCGATGCTACGCCGTAACGCGTCATCTTCAAAATGAGGGTCACCAGGCTGCCCACGCTAACGAGCCCGGTTACCGGCAGCCATCTTACCGCCCGTTTACGATAGCGGACCGCTTCACTCAACGCATCCAGATTGGCCAGCAGCTGGCGATCCGGTTCAGAAAGCTCCTGTTCAGCCTCCTCCAACAGCTCAGCGTCCATCGATGGCTGCACCGGCGCCGAGATAATCTGCTCCGGCTCGATTTGCGTTTGCAATGTCTTCATTATTACTGTATACCCGCGAAAGCCAGTGGAAAGTGGCAGGTGGGTGATTGGGTAAGTGGGTAATGGGGTAAGTGGGTAATGGGGTAACTGGGTAATGGGGTAATGGGGTAATGGGGCAAGTGGGTAATCGCGTTAACGGGGGCTTCCATGTCCGTCCTGAAACCGGGTTCACGGCGCCCGCGAAACGTATGAGCGGAGGAGTGCGGAGGGCTGACATCTCTCTTCTTCCGCATCGATTTCAAAGACACTAACGACGTCATAGACTATGCCGAACTAGCGCCGAAGGTGCGGCATCTCGTTAGCCCAGTCCGCAGGGCTGGGAACATGAACCGCCACCCACTACCAAATCTCCTCCCGCCGAGCGCGCCTAAGGCGAGCTCGGCGGGGAGGGTCGCATTGCGATTGATACAATTGCCGTACCTGAGATATGGTGCAATCCCGGTAGAACTGGTTGACGGCACGCGACGGGTCGCCCTGATGGAGCGACTGAACCTGGGCGTCCGTCCGCGGACTGTGTTTGAAGTTGATCTTAAGTTCTTTGAGGATTATCGGTAGGTGGGTGCGGAATGTGGCCTGATGCTGAACCTTCGGCGGCGAGTTCGCCGGATACAGATCGCCCTCACGGGCTCACATTAGTTGGGAGTGTTTTCGCTAACCGGACCGATGAACGGTCGCGGCAGGAAGCTTCGCTGATTGCCCTTCGGGCTGAAATGCCGGGTACCGCAGCATCAGGACCGATAGGGGCGATCGGTCTAGTGGGCCGGCTAGATTACACGCCTGCACGTCAGGTTATCTGTAAGTTATCCAGGTGATACAGCTCATATTTGGCGATATGGAACTCGGGCAGATGAACCACGTCAGCGAGTGGTGAAGACGCTGCAAAATACATGTGAGTCTTCCACTCACTCGACAAATGGTCGCACTTGCCAGCGATGTAGTAGTTCGCCTGGCATAGTACATCACTCTGTTCATAAGGGCCGCAGGCTACGGCTTCGGCCATCAGGTCATTCAAGTCGATCACATCTGATGCGTAGTTGGTTAATGCCACGT
>CAIXIX010000164.1 GCA_903919615.1 uncultured Chthonomonas sp. | reverse complement strand
GTGACCAATTCGTGCGTATCACCTACCGCTTGTTGGCTCGTCGTGCGCAATCTTCACCTATGAAACAAGATAAGCCCGTGGAGACGGAAAGCCAGAAGTGACCCATGTACACTGCGCTCGCCCGAGGAACGAAGGATATGGGAGAAGGGCCGTGGTATGAGTGCAGGGTGGGAACAATCGGTCGCAGCGAGCGGCGACCTCGATCAGGGAGATTCGGAAGTGCTTCGAAAACCGTTAGACAGTGACGAAATGTCTGTTTCGTCAATGGATCCTTTGACGCGCAGGGATTTTGCCGGCGGCGGACTCGCGACGATCGCCCTTGCATGGATGATGGCTGACAGCGCAGCCAGCGCCTCAACGGATGGCGCTAAACCGCTTCTCCACTTTCCGCCAAAAGCCAAGAGAGTGATCCAGATCTTTTGCATGGGCGGTGTTAGCCACGTCGACACCTTCGACTATAAACCCGACCTGACGGCGAACGACGGCAAGGCGCTCACAGGCAAAGGCACGCCGGATACCTTCTTCGGACAGCCAGGCAATCTCATGAAACCGCAGTTCCGGTTCGAGCGCAGAGGCAAAAGCGGCCTGTGGGTTAGCGATCTGCTGCCACACCTCGCAACGTGCACAGACGATATGACGTTTCTGTATAGCATGACGTCCAAGAGCTCCAACCACACGCCTGCCACCTTCTTTATGAACTCCTGCTTCACCATGAACGGGTTTCCATGCCTCGGATCCTGGCTCTCCTACGGACTTGGCTCGCAGAACGAAGACCTGCCTACTTTTGTCGTTCTGCCAGACCCGCGCGGACTCCCGGCGGGCGGATCGATTAACTGGACCAACGGGTTCCTGCCTGCGGCACATCAGGGAGTCGAAATCCACAGCGGTAAGACTCCGGTTCCAGATCTCTTCCCAGCGGCGGGCGGCAGTTTGCCAGCTTTTAACGCCGGAAGCAGATTCGCCCAAACCGAAAATCGGGAGTATGCAAAGAGCAATCCGGGCGACAGCGAACTTGCTGCGAGAATTCGGTCTTACGAACTAGCGGCGCGAATGCAGACAAGTGTGCCGATAGCACTTAACCTCGACAAAGAGACAGAGCAAACCAAACGCATGTATGGCCTCGATCGCCCCGCTTCAGCAGGTTTTGCCGGCAACTGCCTCATGGCGCGCCGGCTCATTGAGCAGGGAGTTCGGTTTGTGCAGGTGATCCATGGAGGCGCGTTCGGAGGCAATCCCCGCATCAACTGGGATGGACACGAAAACCTCGCCAAAAACCACCAACAGCAAGCCGAGAGCATGGATCAGCCGGTTGCCGCTCTCCTTCAGGACCTGAAACAGCGCGGATTGCTAGAGGATACACTCCTTGTCTGGACAACTGAGTTCGGACGCACCCCTATGACGCAGGGCGTTGGAGCTCCGGGCCGGGACCATCACCCGCATGTGTTCACCGTCTGGATGGCAGGAGCAGGTCTCAGGCGAGGTTTCGGATACGGTTCATCGGACGAAATTGGCTACAATCCCGGTTCAAATGCGCTAGAGGTGTACGATCTCCATGCGACCATCCTCCACCTGCTTGGGCTAGACCACAAACGGCTGACGTTCTATCACAACGGGATAAAACGCAGGCTTACCGATGTTCATGGGGATGTGATTCGAGGGATTCTTTCTTGATAGCGCTCTCGCAGGGTTAAGAAGTCGTTTTCGCCGAGCCCTCAGCGTTCGGCAAGGCTCACGAGGGAGATGGCCGTCTCCGAAACCAGATTGCGGCCCTGTACAATTGTGTCCTACGACGCCTGCCGGTCGGCACCGTTAGCGGGCGTGGTGGTTGCTGTGCTACTTGCCGAACGCACCGGACCCATCTGACTTTGAAGTATTCACACTTATGGTGCTTTCTGCGTCATTAGCAAGCTCCTGGCTCGGCAGAGGTCTATTCACGGGTGCGTCGGCAGCTGTCGCCTTTTTGATTGGCACTGCGGCAGAGCTGATCGATCCCGCATTATTGAGGCCGCTAACATACTTCAGTGAGATCGCAATTATCACAACGGCTGCAATCAAGATGCCGATCTGCAGGCCACGATTTGCCAGAAGCGACCATCGAGACTGCGACTTTGCGCCCTTGTTGGACTCAGGTTCGGAATCATTGGAAATTTTAACCGAGCTTGCCATTGTAACTCCTAACCAACCGTACTTCTTTGCGTAAGCTATCCACGGTCTTCTTCTCATTTTGAGATCAAGATACGTTTCAGCTAACCGCCCATGTCTCACTAACTCACTAACTCACTCTTCTATATGCAAATTACGCTATCGAAGTTAAGTCGGCGTTAATCGGTGGTTAAATGTCAGTTAAACGACATGCCACACCGTCACCACGCGTACACCCAGGTATAGGTGCGGTACTCGGTAGTTTGAGGATTGCCGATCGGTTTGCAGTTGGCAGTCTCACCGCATCTGCAGGTGAGGCGATCGAAGCTCCGGCGACTGTTTGAGCTATCGAACGTGTGCCGACAGGCAGAATCAATAGTAACGACAGTACTAGTCGGCATGCAGTCTGCTTGTAGAAGGGGATAACGAGTATATTCTTCACAGAAATCGGGCTCCGCAATTTAATAGGTTATCGATTATATCCGCTGCTAAAACCATCGTGTGGCGATGCAATATAGTAGCAACATAAACACAACACAGATAATTGTCAATTTTGATTTACTAGATTGACAGTAAGAAAAATATACCGTTGTGTTAAAATTGCTGTCGCAAGACCCAACAAATTATACTGATGGAGGAACGGTATGAATTTCGCTAGGACAGCTGCTGTCTGCGCTGCATTGGGATTGACGGGAATAGGAATCAACGCGAATGCGCAGGCCAACCTTGTACTCAACGGTGGTTTCGAGACAGGGCCGAACCTGTTCGATTGGACAACCACCAATGCCTCATCGGGTTCCAGCTTCAATAGAGAGACATGGGACCCACATACCGGCTCCTATTCGGCCTTCTTCGGAGCCAACGGCACTGGCAGCCCTCGCCAAAACGACCAGATTACGCAAACGTTTGGCGACGTGGTGGGAGCTACCTATACAGAAACATTCTGGCTTGGGGCGCAGGTGTACAACAATAATTATAGCGCTCAGGGAAGTTTTATAGCCGAAGTTGACGCAACATCGCTCCTCGGTAAGAATGCGACAGGTTCCGATATACCGTTTGCGCAGTATACGTATACATTTACAGGCACGGGAAGCGACACGATACTCTTCTCCGCGCATTACAATCAAAACGCCTGGTTTCTGGACGACGTATCTGTAGTCGAGACTGCCCCTCCCCCAGTCCATTCAACACCCGAGCCGGGCTCCGTTGCACTGCTCTCTGGCCTCTTCATCACCGGCGGCATCGCGGTGCGTCGCAGACTTCGCAAGTAGGGTGTTCCTCACCGCGAATAAGTTTTAGTTGTCAACTGAATGGCCTTCGCAGTCTCTGCGAAGGCCATTCAGCATCAAACTCTGTGCCAAATTACGATTCTAGAAGTTAATAGGAATCGGGTTTGGCTGCGCGGGCGCTGGCCACGGTGTGGCGGGAAGCACCCTGTTCTTCTTGCCATAGGTGATCAACTTCGCATGGCCATCGAAATAAACCGCATTGTAACCACGAAGATGGTTGCCATTCGCGTTCGGCGAGCCGCCGGGAGGCGCATAGCTGTAGGCATCGGCTCCGTCCCACCCAAATACACCGCGCTCGGTCATTACGAATCGGCTCGAGACATTCTGAACCAGTTCGCTGGGCGGATCATCGTAAAGATTTGGTCCGAGGCACGGGAATGGACCGGGATATCCCGCAGAACTTCCGGGGCACCACGTGTTGTAGACCCAGTTGGGGAACCAGTGGTACGACTGCAAGCCAAGTGAGATGTTCTGCTGGCTGGGCTCGCGGAACTTGTCGGACGGGCAGTAGAATACCTGCTTGTTCTTTAGGTAGGCCCCAAGCTGAACGGTCATCAGCGTTCGATAGAACTCTCCACCGTACGAACACCCTGTGTAGTTCGGTCCGCCATCCCCGGGATTGAAACCGACCCAGTCTCCAAAATTATCGGTACAGTTTCCAGCGCCAGGGCCGATTGAATACGGGTTGACATCCGGATTCACTTCCCAGTTGCGCGGACCAGGATAGGTTCCCATCGGGAAGCCCTCATCATAATCCTGCGCGTACATGTGCATCGAGGTTCCAATCTGCTTAAAATTGGAAAGACAGGCGATTGAGCGTGCCTGCTCTCTTGCCTGTGCGAAAACAGGGAAGAGAATAGCAGCCAGAATTGCTATAATTGCTATAACAACCAGAAGTTCTATTAATGTGAATCCCTTACGTCTCTCCATTGTTGCCCTCCAGAGCATCTGTCTGCATCGACTCTCACCGAGAATGGAACCGCTTCAGCGGTTTACGTAGAGTGTCATTTCGTCTAATTAATTACGGGGAAGATGGGTTTGTCGGCGCAGTTTGGCCGGTTTTCGACCCTGGCACGTTGTTGGCGCCGCCGGTTGGCGCCGGCATCGATGTGCCATTCTGCCCGCCCATCCGCTTCTGCATCTCTGCGGCTACTCCCGGCGGCATTCCGGGCGGCTGCTGGCCTTCCAGACTGCCCGGCTGACCTTTCTTCAAGAACAGAAATCCTACGGCTCCAATGATTGCGATAATTACAATAATCGCTACAGGAGCGCTAACATTTGTCTTCATACTCCACCTCCTTCCGCTCTTAGATAGGCTTTAGCCATGCCCAATAACTCACAGCACAATCGTGCGTGAATCCGAAATGATGGTGAAATGTGGGGCTCTGGGAATACGTCTTGGGCTCGCAACTCCGATTATAGGTCGGCCTGCTCGCAAAGTCAACCAGTCTGACGCTCATATTATGATCTTAATTGTTTCTTAATATGATATGGATAGCTAATTCATGCCCGGCTGCTGCAGTTTTCTTTGCAACCGATCGATTCCGGTTCGGCTGTCCCAAGTTATCACAACCGTGGTCTATTCCCACCGAGGCATCTTATGAGCTATACTCTTCTTTCGAATCCGGCGCAATGACCGGCTACTTTGATCGTTAGGAGAGTTGCTTTTGAGTGCAGTGCAGCATGAGATGAAATTGTTTGCTGGGCCGGGGCATCCGGAGCTTGCAAAGTCAGTGGGAGACTGGCTGGGAGTAGGCCTCGGGAAGATGCACTACACGCAGTTCCCCGATGGCGAAAACTACGTTAGATTCGATGAGAGTGTGCGTGGTACGGATGCGTACATCCTGCAGCCAACCTGCCCGCCGGTCGATACAAACCTGGTGGTTCTGCTTGAGGCGATCGATGCACTCCGCCGTGCCTCGGCATGGCGCATCACTCCTGTTATCCCCTACTACGGGTATGCGCGACAGGAGAAGAAGGACGCGCCGAGAGAGCCGATCACAGCCAAGCTTATCGCAGACATTCTTACCGTGGCCGGGGCGAACCGCGTAATGTGCCTCGACCTGCATGCAGACGCCATTCAGGGTTTCTTCAACATTCCCGTCGATCATCTCACCGCAATCCACCTCTTTATAGATTACTTTGCAAAGAGCATTGCAGCCGGTCTCGACAACGTGGTCGTAGTCTCACCCGATGAAGGGCGCGTTAAGAAGGTCAGGAAAGTCGTTCAGGAGCTCAAAGCTCCACTGGCCGTAGGATACAAACACCATCCCCACCACAACGTTACCGAGGTTACGCACCTTGCGGGCGACGTGCGCGGGAAAACGCCAATTATCATTGAAGATATGATCACCACCGGTGGAAGCATCGTTCAAGCGGTCGATGCGCTCATCGCTCATGGCTGCCATCCACAAATCCATATCGCTGCCACGCACGGCATCTTCGCGAGCAACGCCGTGGAGAGGCTCTGCTCACGGCCCGAGATCGCCGAAATCGTCATCACCGATTCGGTTCCATTGCCGCCAGAAAAGCGGCACCCAAAAATCAAGGTACTTTCCGTCGCCTCGCTATTTGGCGAGGCAATCAACCGCGCAAATCACGATCTGTCGATTACCTCCCTGTTTGATTGATCCGTGGGCTGAAGCATGTCAGAGAGGAAACTGAATGAAAGCTGCGATACCGCATAAGTCGATAGCCATCATCTCGCTGTTAACCCTGCCATTGATGGCGGCGCTGCCGCATGTGGCGCTGGCGCAACCAGGCGCCACCGTTAAAGTGCCTCAGATCAAATTTACCGACTATCGGCTGCCGAACGGTCTGAGGGTCATTCTCTCCGTCGACCACGCCGCCCCAGTCGTCGCCGTAAGCGTTACCTACAACGTTGGTTCACGCAACGAGCGTCCCGGCCGCACAGGTTTCGCTCACCTGTTTGAGCACATGATGTTCCAGGGTTCGCAGAATGTCGGCAAAGGCGAACACATGCTGCTCATCCAGGATAATGGCGGCACCATGAACGGCACCACCAACCAGGATCGCACCAACTATTTCGAGACGGTGCCGGCAAACCAGTTGGATCTCGCACTGTTCCTGGAATCGGATCGAATGCGTTCACTGGATATCAGTCAGACCAATCTGGATAACCAGAGAGCGGTCGTTCAGGAAGAGAAGCGACAGAGCTACGACAACCAGCCCTACGGGCACACGTCCGAAGTTATGCAGGATCTGGCCTACTCCAGCTTCGCCTACAAGCACACTACCATCGGCTCGATGGACGATCTGAACGCCGCAACCCTCGACGACGTTAAGCAGTTCTTCAAAACCTACTATGCACCCAACAATGCCTGCATTGCGGTTGTTGGCGACTTCAACGAGGCTGCGGCCAAGAAGAAGATCGAAAAGTACTTTGGCGCCATCCTACGCCAGCCCGATCCTCCCGCTCCAGACACGGCGGAATCTACCATCGATGGCGAAAAGCGCAAGGTTCTCTCAGACGCTCTTGCCCGTTTGACGCAGATGGAGATCGCCTACAAGTCGGTCTCCGGCTCCGATGCAGATGCGCCTGCGCTGCAGATCCTGGGCAGCATCCTCAGCTCCGGCCGAACCGGCCGGCTCTATAACGCCATTGTCGATAAGCGCCTCGCGCTCAATGCCCGCGCTGGCGGCATGGCTGGCAGAGGAACCGGCCTGTTCACGTTCAGTGCCAGCATCGCTGCCGATGGCAACACAGACGTAGTACAGAAGGCATGGGACGCAGAAGTTGAGCGCATTCAGAATGATGGCGTGTCCGAAGATGAGGTGCGTCGCGCGCTCACTCAGGCGCGT
>CAIXIX010000163.1 GCA_903919615.1 uncultured Chthonomonas sp. | reverse complement strand
ATCTGAAACACCACAGGATTGGATGCAAATAGCGTCAACGCTCAAGTGGGCTGAGAAGCATTTGAGAAGGCCGCGGATCAACTGTCTTGAAACGTGGTTCCACAACTCACGTGAGGATTTTAACCTGATGCGCGCGACGACGGCTCTGGCGCTTACCCTATCCGACGGGTACTGTCTTTTTTCGGATCCGAACCCGTTACCCACGCCGGATCATCTTCACGATTGGTATGCCTTCTGGGACAAGAGCCTTGGAGATCCTGTCAGTGGCGCGCGTGCACAAAAGAATGGTGCGATTCGGCGCGAGTTTGAGAATGGAACTGTGATATATAATCCGATGGGCGGCAGGACGGTCAAGGTGCAATTTGATTCGCCAAGATTGAGCCTGGCGACTGGCGCCGTGTCGGAGCGATTTGAAGTGTCTCCGGCGGATGGAGACATCCTGCTGAAGCTGGACGCAGACCAACAATGACATTAGGCAAATTAGCCGCACCCAAAAACTAAGAATCGAGTTTTGGGTGTTGGGTTATAGGTCGGAACCACAACACCTTCTGAAAATGAGTGGAAGTCTCTAAATGGCATATGTTCGGGTATCGGGTTAGAGAGACGGAAAGAAAGGTTCGGTGTGCTTTGAGAACAGTGATTTCAATGATGAGCGCGATTCTGTTCTTCGCACTGCTGGTGCAAGGTGGGCAGGCAGCCCCAATGGGGCAGAGTCAGCAAACGATCTCGTTTCGGCCATTGGATGAGATCGAGCGCACCTACATCTACCGAAGCCTTGGGTCACAAGAGATCCCGTCTGAGCGAACTCGATTTCAGGACAGGACTGCCTATATCATCTATCGATTCGGGTTCGTAAAGAACAGCGAAGCCACCCTTACTATGAACGTCTCGGCGCAGTTTAAGGTGGACCTTTCGAGTGATGGAGAAAAGTGGGAAACGGCTGCCGTTTACACTCGAGAAAAGGGCGATCCGCTGAAGCTGGATCTTACGCCATACACCAAATCCGGACTTGTTTATCTCCGCGTTGGAGACGCAAAACCGGACGATGGCTGGGGCGGTAAAATCCATGAGATTACGGTTACTGGCCAGCTAACTCAAGTTCACAATGGGCGAATCTGGGATGCAAAACCAACTTATTTACTTCACCGTGACGCGCTTTATGCCAGGCTCCCCGCTCCGTCCCGGAAGATCTTTCTATTCGATCCAAAGCGCGCTTCTGTACAGGAGATGATCCTCTTTCGCACGCTCCAGGGCCTCGTCAACCGCAAGTATAACTGCCTGATGGTAGGAGACGCTCAGTGGGACATGGCCGACGAATTGAAGCGGCAAAAGCGAATAGACGCGATTACACCCATTCGTGATGGGGCCGCTCTTTTTGCCAAGTTTCCAATTCGCGAAGCAGTAGTCTACGATCCTGATCTATACGGGAGCGAGAACCTCGCTGTAATGATTGGCGCCATGAAAGGGCTAGTTGTTGCGCATCCTTCGCTCATCAAGAAGTACCACCTGCATGCGCAGATTGACCTGCGTGGAAAGTGGAAGCGCACAATTGATGGATATCGAGAAATCTACGCGAAGTACCGTGGACGGTTTAATCAGCAAACTCTCGTGTTGGCTGCCCCTTCAAAGAGACCGGCTCTGTACGACTACGCCATTGCGCACCGCACGTTTACCTTCTGGATCGTTGGTGGAACGGATGCAGATCGAAGGGGCGCCGACCGCTGGGCTGAAGAGGACTGGTTCGAAAAGACGTTAACTGCGGATTTCCCGGTTAACGTACCAATACTTGGCTATCCGCAGGTTGAGCCGGAGGACGGAATTGGGGAGAACAGGGGCGTTGAGCTGTTTTCCCGCTGTGGGAAGTTCCTGATCCCTGCTGACCATATGTCGAACATGTCTGTTCTTACGGCATATCCAAATGCACGTGGCGCTATTCATGTAGCTGTGCCGGGCTCGCTCACTCTCGACCCCACCAAAGTATACGCGTCGATGGTTCTCTCCGATGGAGACAATCAGTGCCTTTGGGATGGGCCGAAGGCGTATATGTTTGAGTATATGCAGAAAATGAAGTCGGCTGGTCCCAGGGATTTTGCCGTGTCTTATACGATGGGCCCATCGATCGTAGATCTGAACCCTGTGGCCGCCTCACTGATAAACAGTTATCTGGAGAAACAAGATTCGATTGGCGGAGCCGTGTCTGGCCTGGGATACATGTACATGTCGCAGTATGCCAACAATTTTGGCAGCAGGCGCGGAGAGGTCGTTAAGGATTTTCTGGACCTCACATCGCGATATATGAAATATGCGGGCGAGCGCTGGGACTGGATTATGGATTACGGTGGCCCAGGCTCAGCAAGACTCAAAGACTATGCCGGGCTAAACGGCTGCGTTGCACTGGTGGGAGGCTATGGCCAGGAGACGACCGATCCAGCTAAAACCGCTGAGATGATTGGCCAGATGGCAGCCTTTCACTCTGTGAGTAGAATGGCGGATCCGGATGGCGTCTTTGACGATGTGATGCATGTGGTGAGATCGGGAGTGCGGCCGCTGTTTCTGCATGTTTTTATAGGTAACTGGGGCGTGAATCCTGAACAGTATCGCAAACTGGCGGGCAAGTTGGAAGCGGAAGGAATTCAAATTGTTACTCCTGAAACGCTGGCGAACGTATATCGGCAGAGCCGCTAACCTTCATTGTTCACTTGTGTTAGTCGCGCCGCTTGTGGCGCTCTGAACGGTGATGCACAAGAACAGAAGTGGCTATTGTGAAGGCGGATTGAGTAAGGTAGCGAAGGGCGAATGCAATGCGCAGAGTTATTGTGTGGTTCGTTGGAGCGGTTTTGTGTTCTCTGCTTTCAGGTACGACCAGAGCGGATCAGGACGTACAAAAGAAGTCAACTGTAACGATTAGGCCAGAACGTGACAGCTCACTTCTATTAAACCCAGGCAAGGGATATGTTCAGTATTACGGAGCGGATGAGAGTTACACGAGAGCTTTTATCAGCGTCGGCTACACACGGTGGCCATGGGCGGATATTGAGCCGGAAGAGGGTAGGTACAACTGGAAGGCGATTGACGATTTTGTTGCCGGCTTCCAGCGGTACGGTAAGAAAGCTGCGTTTGGCGTGATGAGTGTGAGCACCGGGATAGGTCGTGAATACATTACTCCTAAGTGGGTGTTCGATGCGGGTGCAGATCCACTGGCAATTGCGGATGGATCGAGCCCTACTGGCAAGCAGGTTATACCGAGGCACTGGGATGATCCAGTCTTTCTCGCAAAGCTGCGCAAGTTCATCACTGCTTTGGGCAGCAGATACAATGGCAACAAGGACCTCGCGTTTGTAGATGTGCGAGACTATGGCAACTGGGGTGAAGGCCACATTGGCATGCTCGGCAATGATCCTAGCATTATCCTCACCCCTTCCGCTAACCTGCAGAAGAACTACTTCGAGCCCTACGTCGATGCGTTTCCCAACACACAGCTGATAATCCCCTGGGGCCATTCCGGATACGATGCCGTGTACGATTGGGCAGTTAGCCGGGGAGCCGGAATGCGAAGAGATGGGATTTTGAGCCAGTATTCGAAGGATGGCTCCGAATGTTTCCGTGCCTTCGATCACTCACCTGCGGTGTTTGAATACTGTGATAGCTACGAGAATACGAAAAAGAACGGGTACTGGAGCACAGATTCACTGTTGAAGTACGTTTCGGCCGGCCGGCCATCCTACATGCAGTGGGACCCGCAGATTTATCAGGAGAACAAAGAGTTCTGCAAGGCTCTTGGCAACAAGGTTGGCTACCACATCGTGTTGACAGAGGCTTCCATGGCAAAGTCCGTTCGACGACTACGCCCCTTAATCCTTGCATTCGAATGGTTGAACGACGGCGTCGCGTATCTTTACGAACCGTGTTTCCCGGCGATTGCACTCCTCGATTCTGCCGGTAATGTTGTGGAGCGTCAGTGGCTAGACGGTTCCATTCCGCGCCATTGGGCTCCGGGGCAAACAACAAAAGAACAGCTCTCCGTAAAGTTCAGTGCGGCAAAGGTCGGCATTTACAAACTCGTGATAGGGCTGTTTGACAGCAAAGACTCGAAGAGTCCAGTCTACTGCATTGGCAACAAGGGCAGGAACTCGTCCGGATGGTATGTGCTGCTCGATGACTTTCGTGTAGGCAAATAGAGACAACTATTCAGATCATTCACTAACAGCACCAGCCGCGCTTGCCCGATTAAAGCTGGCGATTGCGCAGGCAACAGTGTTTGTATTTGCGTCCACTGCCACAGGGGCACAATTCGTTTCGGCCCGCTTCCCGTCTCGCGGGAGAATTCAGTATTGTCATGATCTCGGCGGGAGCGCGATGCGCATTTAGCAGACGCGTCATAGTTTCCATATACGGTTTAATGTAGGTGAAGAAATGCTTGTAGCCGGCACACAGGTAGTTTAGACCGGGCTCGCCGTCTGGTGTCAGCAAGAACCTGTGCTTGGGGCACTCTCCATTACAGGCAAATTTCACGTCGCACGCTTTACAGTATTTCGGCAGCGTATCCTGCTTATCCATGCCAAATTTTCGCTGCTGATCACTGGTTACCATACTGCGAATGCTGCGGTTCTGGATGTTTCCCAGGAAGTACTCTGGATACACAAAATGGTCACAAGAATAGAGATCGCCATTGTGCTCCAGAGCAAGTGCGCTGCCGCACGTGGGCGCAAATACGCATAGAGCATAACCAGCGCCAGCCCAGATGCCAAGCGCCACATCGAAGGCCTGAACAAAGGTTTTGCCCACATCGCGGCGCACCCATTCGTCGAAAATGGAGGTCAAAAAGTGTCCGTACTGTTCGCTGCCCACGCTCCAATCGGTTACCGGTGAGGCAAGGTCTGCAAGTTCGCGGCGTGGTGGCGGCGCAAGTTGAACTTTTATAAGCTCTCCTGCTTCTGGTTTTTGCGGAAGCTGTCTCTCAACGAGCGGTATAAACTGGTGGTATTGCGATCCGATCTGTTTTAGAAATCGGTAGACCTCGAGCGGGTGATCGCCATTTTTTCGGTTCACAACGGTCAGCGTGTTGAACTCAACCCCGTGTTTCTTAAGCACCTGTAGGCCCTGCATGACACGATCGAATGTTGGCTCCCCCTGTTTATCTACGCGGTAGATATCGTGCAGCTCTCTTGGCCCATCAATACTGAGACCAACCAGGAACTGATTCTCCCTCAGGAAATCGCCCCACTCATCCGTAAGGAGTGTGCCGTTCGTCTGCAAGGCATTCTGGATGGTCTTTCCGCCTGCATGTTTGTTTTGCAGTTCGACAACGCGTTGAAAGAAGCGAACGCCCAGCAGCGTGGGCTCTCCTCCCTGCCAGGCGAAGCTTATCTCGGGTACATCCTGCTGTTCGATATACTGGCGAATATAGCTTTCCAAAATATCGTCCGGCATTTGCCATGCCGGCTGCCCAGGCGCATTTCGCGTAAGGATCGCTTCCTTTT
>CAIXIX010000162.1 GCA_903919615.1 uncultured Chthonomonas sp. | reverse complement strand
ACTCTGACGTGCAAAAAGGACAAGCTATGACCACATTACTCTCGGGACCGATTGCGTCCATGATGCTGCCGGAAAAGGAGACGGCGCTCGCGCGCGTTTCCGGTGATGTACTTGCCCGGTTCAACAATGTCGAGAACGTGCCTCTTAGGCTGCAACTCGAAAACCCGCAAACCGGGCAAGTGATCGAGGCCACCGTTCCGGCAGTCGCGGTTCGAGTGCTTGCGGAGGTGCTCGCGAAGATGGCGGAGGGAAAGGCTGTAACGCTCATCCCGATGCATGCGGAACTCAGCACACAGCAGGCCGCCGATCTATTAGGCGTGTCGCGCCCGTATTTTGTCAAACTCCTGGAGCAAGGCAAGATGCCCTTTCGCAAAGTCGGGGAGCAGAGGCGTGTGTTGTACCAGGAACTGCTCACTTACATTGAAAACTATCAGAAAGCAGCGCATGCTGCCCTTGATGAGATGACGGCTGAGGCCCAGCGCATGGGGTTATATGAATGACTTCCGCAGTTCTGGATGCCAATGTTCTGTATTCGGCTATGCTGCGCGGCATGTTTATGCGCCTGGCAGTTGGTCTGGTATTTCAGCCAAAATGGACAGAGCGAATCCATACTGAATGGATCGAAAACGTTACGAGAGTTTGATTCCGTCGCTGTCTCTGCCGGATGACAACGACCGTCATGTGTTGGCGGCAGCAATTACCGCGCAAGCACCGGTGATCGTTACGTTCAATCTGTCTGACTTTCCTGAGTCGCAATTGGCACCGTACGGAATTCGGGCGATGCATCCGGATGCCTTCCTTACGGAGCTTGCGTATGATGTGCCTGACGCCTTCCTTGCTGCGCTTTGTCATCATCGGTACGCGCTCAGAAACCCTGTTCGGACACCTGAACAATACATCGCAAGCTTTGTCGACAATGGCCTAATCCAAATTGCGGGCTGGTTAGATCAGTTCAAAGACCGAATCTGATGCCCTCGCTATAACGGGAACGTAACATGAACCGCCGCGACTTCATCCTAACTGCATCCGGCCTGCTGCTTACGCCGTTTGCTCTGTTTGTACAGATAATCATGTAAACCCTATAGTTAAATGGCGGTGAATCGACGATTGTTTGGCGTAGCCGGAAGTTATCCGCGATTTCAATGGGATAACGATAGAGGACGTAATCGCGAGCATCTTTCGGACGACGGGTGGTAACTTCCGGTTGCTTTACAGTTTGCTGACGCAGGTCGTACGCGTGCTTGAGGTTAACAAGATCAAGACCGTAACCAGGTTGTTAAAACCGCCCGCGATAGTCTTGTCATTGGTTCGTCCTAATGGCTGATACGCCAAATAATTACGAAGAAAACCCGCCAAATAGCTGTGAAGGTCTACGCAATATAATTGTGAAGATTACAGAAAGGTAAACTGTAATTCTACTTTGCAGAATGATAACCGTGGCGTTGGTGAGATAGAGCACAACCTTTCGGCATCAAATATTCTCACTCTCGGAGGCCCATAGTTAAGCTGTTGCAGAATGTGCGAAAAATTACTCTTGGCCTGATCTTCTTCATAACTGGAATTGGGGCGCTGATGTTCGCGTTCCGTGTCCAGCAGCACTTTGGTATGTCGGATCAATCCTACGGAGGAATGATACTGCGACCAAAACTCTGTGCGGCTAGTGAGCTATATGGAGCTCTTGCTTTGCTGATCTCTTATCCATTGCTGACCCCGCCAAAACTAATCGAGTGGCAACTTCAAAGGTCTAAGACAAAGAGAAAGCAAGAGCGCCTTGCAAGGCTAGCGGACCGGCCAGCAACTGCGAATACCGATGAGCACACAAAATCCGAGGAATAACATGTATTCCTGTATAGGCTCCATCACCACGTTATGCAGACGGCGGAAGCAAATCAACCCACACACCTGAAGATCTGTGCCGACATCGCAGGCACGGGGCGAAAGAGATATAAATCGTGTGTAGGGAGCGTCATAGGGAGATTAATGGCGGAATGATTCGAGACAATACTTTTTCGGAACCCGATTTTAGGAAGTCTCGACGAGACGGAATGCTCATAGCTGTCGGGACACCTCCAGTGTGAAATGGGCGTTGCCTTCTTTGCCGTGCGTGGTGCCAGGCGGGAATAAGAGGCTCTGGAAGTTCCACAAATCTGCGCTGGATTGCTTGAACGCATCCTTTGCGTCGAAGGGCGATGAATACCTGAACTGCCCAATGCAGATTCGCGCCGGAGCGGTGAAGGCGGCATTGTTCAGATCCCACGGAAGCCATCCGTACGAAGGAACATATATCTCTGTCCATGAATGCATCGTGGGCACGCCCTTACTGCCGGCAATTGCGCCGTGGCCCCGAACGAAGCGGGCGGGAACACCTGCCGCGCGAAGTAATCCTACCACGCCCGATGTCTGCCCCTCGCAGTGGCCGCTTCGGCGCTTTAGCACGGCAATCGTCCCCCCGCCACTGTCATGTGTGCTGCCATCATACTTCAGGTTCCTGGTTGCCCATTGGAAGATGTTCTCAATCGTTTCGGTCGAGTTCCTGCCAGCGAGCGGGGCGAGCGTTTGCATGACAATATCACTGCCGCATTCGATGCCGGAGGTCGGCTTAGAGTACTGTCGGACATTCTCTGGGACCTCTTCCGGGGTAAACGGTTTTAACCGGGCTCTTAGATTTGTGGGCGTCAACCGCACGCGATATGTGACGGTGATCGGGTTATCGCCTTCTGGAAGGAGCCTCAGCGCCTTTGTATCGCCTATGGTGATTTCTTTACTTTCGGACGCCCCCTTCACGTCGAAGGTTGAGGACTGATAGGGCGGATCCTGCGAGACGAGCGGACATATAATCGCCGTATCTGGCTTATGCAGGTAGGTAAATTGGCGGGTGAGTGATGGATCGATCTCATAAATCAACGTACACAGCTTTGGCGCTACGGCCTCCAGGCTGGCGTCGAATATCGGTTTGGCGTTACCCCACTCGTCTTCGTACCGCAGTGCGAGGCGTAGGGACTGGCGGGCTTCTTCGTATCGCCCTGCGGAAGCATACGTCTCGCAGACGCCGGCGAGGCTGAAAGCCCCGGGATTGAGGCGGTAGTTGTCTCGGGCGACGGTGACCGCTTCGTCGTAACGTTGGAGGCGGCATAACGCGAACGCGTAGCCGCGCAGGACGCCTTCATCCTGGCGCCCCGCGCGAATGGCCTGGCCCAACAGCCTTTGCATCTGGTCGTAGTTACCGGCCTCTCCGGCTTTGAAACCCTGGTCCACTATGGAAGCCGTCTGGTTCTGGTAACCCATGGCCGTCGCATGAAGCCCGCTAAATGCAGTTCCAAGCGCAGCAGTTCCTGCAGATTGAAAGAGTTTTCGTCGAGTTATATCATCTGATGGTTTGCTCATAAATTCCTACCAGGAGCCCCCCGGCTTTAGACGGGGCAGGAATGGTATCGCTTAGCGTAGACGGTGCAAGCACCGACGCTTCGATCCTGCAAGCTGGAGGCTCCTCCGTTTTCCTTTCGGAAAAGATTTGAAAATAGTTCTTTTCGACTTTCCGCTTTGGCACATGTCGTGCCCAGACGCCAGTCCCGATAGAGTCGCGAGAGCAGGCCCCGCAATTGTTGCATCACCATTTCCCAACAGTTTTCTTCGCGTAACCTCTCGGCCCGACCCGATCTCTTCCACATTCCCGACTGCGATCTTGCTACTCACACCACTGTTGTCGTTTTAGTCCAAACTCGTACGAACCAGGGTGTAACTGCAAAACTCGCAGTTCAAACCTAGTGACTGAAATCTCCAAAGGTCCCACATTGTGAGGTCTCCATCAATAGTTGTGTGGTTCAAATCGTAGGGATAGGCATAGGTAAAGGTACACAGAAACTCAGGGACTATTGCAAACGGCGGGTAGAGTTGGTCCCAGGGTAACCATCCCAGCCCGGTGACGTAATACTCCGTGATCGTGTGCCAGAGTCCCGTTCCTCTCTCTCCACGAATGGCCGTCTGGCCACGAATGTACCGGGCAGGTATGCCACAGGCGCGAAGGAGCGTCACTGT
>CAIXIX010000161.1 GCA_903919615.1 uncultured Chthonomonas sp. | reverse complement strand
GGGAGGCGCTATAAAGGACCACTGGACGAGCTTCATATGCTGCACATCCACGGAACGGCGTGGAGGAAGGGTTCACACAAGGTCGTTCAATGTGAACGTTGCCTCCGAACGAAGAGGACGTTAATATCGCCAGAAATTGACGTTGATCGCTGGGACGGTTCAGATATATTTACAATTGATGGCACGGAGTCGATTATCGGTCTAACAGAAAAGGCATACCGCGTATTTGTAGAAAATCATGTTACCAATGTACTGCTATTAGAGATAACGCCCTCAACCCCATTGCAGCCGTTTGTAGTGTAGTGCGCGGTACGAAGGCGTTAGACACATCTGCGACAAGGAACAACTCATCACAGCGTGCCGTCTCGTTCGGAATAGTATGTTGTTGGAAGCAATTGCACTGTTCGAATCCTTTGGCATAGAAGCACTTGCGTTGCCGTATGGAACAGCTACGGGCACGCGTTGTTGGAGATCGAAGCGTATGTTGGTGCAGAGCAAGCATATCGTAAGGCACGATTAACAAGAACTCCCCGTCCTATCTCAAACACACGCGTTGGCGTGGCATTCTGGCTCCAAGGTAGGTATCCGGAAGCTTGTGCAGACTGGCGCGAGGAGCTTGAGCGAATACTAACGACGGACCTTCGACGATTCGATAGTGCAGCGCTTCACTTTTGTGCGCTGTTGTGGTGGGCATATCGGCGTCTCGACCTCGAAGCAGAATGGAAAACTGTTTTGCCTCGATACAAGACAGCGAGAAAACTGAAATCTCAACAGGTGGACTGGTATGTCGCATTGACGAGCTACGTATTAGGCGAGATTCAGTTGAGCGACCTTATGGCCGAAGCAGCAGCCTGTGGCCCGTATGAACAAGGCGAAGTACTATGTCAGGCGAACTTTTACATCGTGGGCAAGAGCGAGCAATTCCTGAACGAGTGGAAGTCGCATATTCAGAGTGCGGCGTCCGCCCCACTCGCGGACGCGGTGCATCTGCCCGAGTACCACATCGCGAAATATGAGCTTGCCAGGCTGCCGACCTGAGGCAAATTTGGACGGAAGCCAATAGTAATTCTATGTAATAGAGCCAGAAGTTGTGGGTGACCAAGCTCGAACGATTACGGTACGAATCCTGCTGAGCTAGCAAGTCATAGGGGGTGAAAGAGCGGTGCCACTATTAGGCAGGCGCCAATCTCCGTCCTTACGCTTAAAACCGAACACCTGTTACGCGTATTTTTTCATCTCGCCACCCGTCACGCGAAATGACATTGCGATCATTGCCATGATATAATCAGACATCGAGATCATTACAGCGAGGTGTACTCAATGCCACATCCCAGATTTAGTAAAGAAGAGATATCGTCGCGGGGCCGCGCCATTTATGAACAGAAGTTGCGGAGTGAAATAGAAGCCGGTAACCTCGATAAGTTCTTGATAATCGACATTGAGACCGGCGAGTATGAGGTCGACACTGACGATTTCGCCGCGTCCGACCGTGCCCACATAAAACATCCGGATGGGGCCTTTTATGGTATGAGAATCGGCCGAAGATCGAGTGGAACTATTGGCGCATCCGTAGTCGGAAATGCTGGATGATTTCCGGTCAGGTTAACGCTATCTATGAAGCAATAATCCAGGTCAACGTCCGGGATGTTCGTAGGAAACCGGTTACCTTTGATGCAGCCCTCGATACTGGTTTTTCCGGTTTCCTGACATTGCCGCAGGCGTTAGTGGAGCATCTGCAGCTTCCTTTCGATCGTGCGGAGACATTTACTCTGGGCGACGGAAACGACGTCGACCTTGATCTCTATCGAGCTGTTGTTTCGTGGGATGGCACTGACCGCTACATTTTCGTCATATCCACTATTGGAAATCCGCTCATCGGCATGTCCATGCTTAGGGGATATGAAATTCGTATAGATGTTGTCGTCGGCGGTGCTGTCCGCATTGTGGCACGCCGGTAATTTCGGCGCCGACCTGGTGCTGATGACTCACCGCTACTACAGCCCCACGACGGGCCGCTCTATTACCCGCGACCCGATCGCTCCTATCGGTCCTGATCCTGCAGTGCCCGCAAGCGTGCATTTCAGACCGAAGGGCGATCAGCGAAGCTTCCTGCCGCGACCGTTCATCGGTCCGGTTAGCGACTCCAATCCTCTTCT
>CAIXIX010000160.1 GCA_903919615.1 uncultured Chthonomonas sp. | reverse complement strand
GAACAACTAGAAAACGACACCTGATAGCCTCTTCTTTGTCCATGCAAGCAGATTCGACATGGGCAACCAAAATGACTCTATTCTATTGCCGAGAAGTTGCAAAATTGTGCGGTACACGTGGCTCGTGGCGATTCACTATTTTCTGCGCGTTGCCTAAGATACATTGGTCTAGCAAGCGAGCAGCAATTGCCTTATGATCGAACCGACAGGCAGTAAGAAAAGCGTAAGTAAGATCTGTTACGAAGTTTCCATCTCGTGAGCCAGTATGAGACAGAACTTCTTGCACACTTTCGTAGTCTCCAAGAGCTGCCAGGAGATGGAGATTATTCGGAAGCAGTTTTCGGCGAGATAGTATTTGTAACACGCCTCTGGCTCGCGACTCGATCGCATGCTCCCATATCGAAGGTTCAGCGATCGCTCCAGCATCCAGGAGATACTCCGCACAGGAAGGTCGCGTGAACATCTGTTCACGATTGGGATCCCCGCTATCTCCATACGAACCGGTTGCGAAGCTGAGCAGTGTTTCTCCAGTGGCGCTTCGGTATGTAAGAAGCGATGGATGATCTTGAACCAGCAGTGTCAACTGTTCGGTGTTGTTGCTGTGAATTGCGCTTCGAGCCTTATCAAAGGCCCATTCGAGGCTGCTGCCTTCCTGCAAGAGGAGAGCAGTCCGAAGATCCTGCCAGCCGCTATAGCCATTCTCCCGGGCTATTACAAATTGAGCGTCACGCAGAGATAGGGGAAGCGGCGGATTGGTAAGTTGGGACAATATGCGGTTGAGAGCTTCCGGCTTGTTGGCTGAAGCATCACGAGCGAGCTTCTTTGCCTGTTTTCGAAGCGATTCTAAAGAGTAGCGCGTGGGATTTTGTGGCGACGGGGTCATACGACCTCCTTTCATGTATGCCTGTGTCCCGCTGATACCAGACTGAAAGAAGGTGACGATTAAACTAGTCTAAAACAGATGGGATGATTCCCTCGCCACGGGATGGAGGCGCCCTGTTAGCGCACTGTTTAGATTATATCTGGCTCACGTGAGGTTGTCAATGGGGTCTTGCTCAACCAAGTGTATCTCAGTCTGGGCCGCGTTCGCCCCGCTTTGCTCTGTCCAATGTCCTCTCAAATGAACGCATGAACCTTATGTATTGATCAAGTAACCAGCAAGTTACACCACGCGTCCAAAGTGTGTTCAAGATAGTGTGCAGTAATCAGGAGGGTGACACGATGTTATTACGCAGTCTAAGGTTGTTCGTCGCAGTTTCAACCGCCGCTGCTGGTTTTGCGATTAGCGCTCTAAGTCAGCACAGCCCAGCACTTTCACCCACAAATGTTCTTGTCCACGCCTCGGGGATGCGATCTGCGGTTGACGCACACCGCTCGCTCGGCACGCCAGCGGTATATCGAAATCTGAGCATAATTCCGGTCTACGACGACCGCTCCCGATCGGCAGGCACTTATATAACTCTCGATGACGGTCTGGCTTCCGGAACGGTTAGCGTGCATGAATCAAAATCGGGTGGAGACGTCAACACGCTCTACGTGACAAACAAGGGAAAGAAGCCTGTCTATCTCATGGGCGGCGAAGTGGTGCTTGGTGGGCAGCAGGATCGGTGCCTGGGGCGTGATACAATTGTCAAGGCCAAAGAACGCGATGTTCCAGTCACTGTCTTCTGCGTTGAACATGGCAGATGGGCCGGCCACACTGAGTTCGCACAAGCTGCGCCGTCCCTTGCCAGCGCCGATGTTCGCTCCAAAGCACAGGATGCTGAATTCTATGGCGCTCGCGACGCAGTGGTTGGCAGTACAGGGTTTGCCGGCGCCGTTATAGGCGGCACGTCAAGCAATCAAATCGGCGGACGCGTCGCAAACACGCCCATGCAATCTGCGGTTGGCGCATCAAGTTCGAGCCGCGTTAGCAAGGCTCAACAGAAAGTCTGGGACACGGTCGCTCAGAAGAACGCCAAACTAAATACAGGTTCTGCAACCGGCACATACCGGGTTGCCCTCACGCTTTCAGGTGGAGATGCCCAGAAGTCGGTGCCGGGATATTTGAAGGCGCTGGCCGGTGGCCTTGGACAAGATCCGCATCTGGTCGGTGTGGTGGCTGCGATCAACGGAAAAGTCATTGCTGCGGATATCTTCTCAGATCCCACTCTATTCCAGAAGCTGTGGCCCAAGCTGCTCCGCTCCTTCGCAGCTGACGCAGTTGAGAGCAGTTCGCAGTCACCAAAGCCGATTGCGATGGTAACCCCAGTTCAGGCAAAGGCGTTTCTCCTTGCCTCCACAGACGTGAAATCGAGAACTGAGAACCGGTCGGATTTCAGCACAAACGTGCGCTACGAGTCGATCAACACAGTGACGTTCAGCCTTGAAACGCCGCAAAATGGCGCTTCCGGCGGTGGGTTTGGGGCGGTACATACGGGAACGATAGTAAAGTGAGGCCACCTTGTTCCTGCTTCCGCAGGAGAGGGTCTACGCATGTATCATATCTGCGGAAGCAATTTGTAGGCACAATGCGAAGCGGAATCTCTGTAATCCCCCTCTCCGGACTTAACAATGTATCATATCTCAGCCAACTTCCGGAGGCGCGCACGGTGGTCCCTCTCCCTGCGAGGAACGAGCGGATAAGGGAGAGGTTAGGTGAGGGTCCCGTCACGCACGCCGATAACAAATCACACATAAAACCCACGAAACAGGGCTATCCTGGCGTGCCTCCATCGTTACCAAAGATATGAATCATAGATAGGGTCGGGGCTAATAATGTATCATATCTCGGGCTTCGACTTTGGCCCGCTGCATCCTTGCCAACAGGAGCCCTCCTTCCCCTTGATTCCTCGACCCTCCGCCCTTGATGCCGCTGCGCGGCGGGCGAGGGAACCCTGCGTCGGCGGGGCGGAGACCACGGTGGAGACCACGGAAGGGGACTAAATGCGCGCCGACGGAACATGGCCAAGATATGGTACATGTGTTGGGAGAGGGTAGGGAGGCGTTCGCCCTGCTACCTACTTCGCCTTGCGATAGTATTCGAACTTATCGGCTGCGCCAGCCTGCTTGCCGTTACTGTTGGCGGACCATTCTGCGACAATATGGTCGTCGGACAAAACATTAATTACGAGGTGGTGAATATGCATGTCGTTTTCGGACTTCATGTTCCCGCCACCTCCAATGCAGTCGAACTCCATTTTGGTCGGTGAGCTGGCCGCTGTCGCCTTGAGGTGTGGCTGATTACCGATTGCGCAATAGTGCGTCATCACCAAGTTGCCATTATCGAGATGATAGATAGAGGTCATTGATTCTGGCGAGCCGGGCATAAGCTCTTCTTCGACAGCGCTGCCGGCCGAGATCACTCTGTATTTCACCATCACAGTCTCTTTGCCAGTCTTGTCGTCCTTGTGAGTCCAATCCCCGGAAAGCTTCTTTAGCTTCGCGAAACACGCCGTGGCTGATGTCTCAGGCTGTTTAGCCTTGTCTGTCTGTGCCGCCGCCCATGGAAGGTTTGAGCTGAAGGCAGCGATCGTGCATAAGGCGATTGCACCAGTGAAGTATTTGTTCATTCGGCGGGTCCTTTCTGTGCTGACGCAGACAGAGGAAATGGTTTAACCTAATGCAGTGATGTTGTTATTTTGTTGCATTTCAGTTTAGCACACATTCAACCATCCATCGGAGCCCCGCCGCGAATGCAAGTATCGTTCTATTAAGCAAAACGAATTTACGAATAACTGCCCAGTCTCTTTGCCAGATCAGTTATAAACCGGAATCCTTCCAGGCTGACACTGGATGGCACGGAATGATCCGAGGAGAATATATATCCGCCATTCTGTTTTAGCAAAGGTACAACGCGGGTCATCTCTTGTTCGATGGCCGGAAGATCCCCCCAGAGTACAGCATTAATCCCACCGTGCAGCACGAGCTGGTCTCCAAAGTTGCTCTTGAGCTCTGTGGAATCCATTCCGGCCTTAACCTCAATTGGGTTAAGAGCATCCAACCCCATATCGACAAGTTCAGGGACGAATTGCCGGACAAATCCGCATGAGTGAAGTTCCGCAGGAATGCCATGTGCGTGCGCCCAATCGATGGCGCGCTGATGGGACGGCTTCAGCAGGCTGCGGTACGTTTTCAGTGAGAAAAACGGGTTGTGTTTGTAACCCATGTCATCCCACCAGAAAAGACAATCGAAGGTGTATCCAGCATCCCATACTCTACCAAGCAACTCAAGGCTCAAGTCGCATGCGTGATCGAACATCTCTTTGCACCAGTCCGGCTGCTCATGAAGCGCCATGAGCAGATCGGTCATATCGACAAACGCGTGAGTTGCATCAAAGCCAAACCAGGGATGCCCGAGGATCCAGGTTCCTTTCTCGCGCCAGCTGGGATAGTTACGTTTCAAATGCTCCCAATTGATCCGGTTGTCAGCCGGAGCCATTCTATCTTTTGCATCGCGCCAGCTATCTGGGTCTCGAATGGTGAAATCTAAATACTGTGGAACGGAGGCGGCGTGCTTCCAGTTCTTTGTTGTCACTCCCCAGCTATCCCTGCGGATGATATACTCCCCCGTCTCCTCCAGCACTGCAACCGGGTACTGCGGACCATTGTCAATGCCAATGCCTGCAACATGGTCCAAATCAAAGAAATCCCGGAAGTCTACACCGTCCGGCATGCCCTCAGATTTCCAGCGTTCGATTGTTGCGCCCCAGGGATCATCAATTATAGGGATGCGGTCTGCCTCTTTGTGTGCAAACATCCGCGAAAATCTCTCATGTGAGTTCATGGACGGTTCCTTCGACACTTAGTCTGATTTTAGTTGTTGTGAGAACAACCTGTACAGACCGTTCCGTCGAGCTGCTGTTGCATTCCTTCGAGAAGTGCGTGCAACTGTAAGGCAGCAGTAGCATGAGATCTACTAGTGGAGGGATGGAGCTTTTCAGAAGCAGCCTTCACGCGTGACCCGCAAAACGATCGAATTCATGCCAACGGAACAATTAATTAACGACGCGGTTAATCAACCTTATTAGGAAGGTTGCCGGTGAGGACAAAGCGGTCAGAGATCTGCACCAGAATGTTCACGAACCAAACTGACTTCAAAACCTTTCTGACTTCAAAGACATTCTGACTTTAAAGACCTCATCGACCTTCTGAGATCAATTTACCGCTTCTCGATAGCTCCGGATCTGTGCAGGCGGTTAAGTTAAAGCAGCATGGACGGCGATGTTCGCCATTCAGCTTGGATACTGTCTTTTCAATTCGGATCGCGCGGGTTTCTAAGTTGCGAGTTTCATTGATCCAGCGTATCCACTCCCAGCGCGCCATGGGAGTGATCTCGTTCCATTTGTTTTTGACCTTCTCCGGAGCCGCACTAAGCGCTCTTACAAAATCGGCTGGCAACTCTGGTTCCGGCCATTCATGGGTGATTTCTAGATTTATCGTGGCGCTATCGCCGGCGTCTAAGCCGGCGGCATTTTGAAGGTCAGCAGCGATTCGCATCCAATGCCCTCGATTGCCGTCCGGTTCCAGCACCGTTTGGAACGGGTGATCATTTATCGTTCCATTGACAGCCACTTGTCCACGCGATGGCAGTTTGGCGCTCTCATCATCCGGCAGGCGCAGAATGATCTGACCTTTGAGGTCGTACAACTTTGTTTCAAACTGTATTAGTTCAGTGTTGGTCATTAGACAGTCCTGGATAACAGACCTATGTTAGGTGTGGTTTCCGAATTTACTCGTAAACTTCACTGACCTCATTGACCTCGACCTATGTGCTGCTTGTAAACCGTATCCAACGCCCACTGTGCCCAGGTGCTTCGCAGGATATCTCCGCCGGCCGGGTTCGGATGCAAGTCATCCTGATACCACTCCGGGTGGTTCTTAAACAGACTGAACAGATCCGGGCCGCTTAGTATCTGCGGGTACCTGGTCTTGAGTCGCTGCAACTGTACATTGTACCGCTCGAGGTTCTTCTGTCTATACCCGTCATCCTTTGCCCAGATCACTGTGGGAATGACCGGTATCTTCTTTGCGGCCAGGATCTGTTTCACCATCGACTCGTAGTTGCTGTAGAAGCTGGATATATCGCTCTCGTTCGCCGGCCGCCCGAGGTTGGCATCGTTGGTTCCGTAAGCGAGGCAGACGTATTTTCCGGGGAAGAGGGGAAGCCACTTCGGCAGAAGCTTGGTGGCTCCGTCCCGCGCTGTCATGAAACCTATGCCTGCGCCTTCCCAGATAGGGTCGTATCGCGGAAGTTTCGCATGCACAAGTGGACCGATGCAGTTGGTAACGAAGTTCATCATGGTGATGGAGTCTCCATAGAGGATCCAGTCATCGGTAATGCCTCTGGCCGCATTGTAGACATCCAGCTTAATCGAGATGCCCGGGTTGCCGCCATTGAGGTTGTTTGGATTTTCGGATAGAACGCGGAAGCGAATCCAGTTATATCCTGAGAACGTAACCAGATGTTGGCGCGAATGGTAGAGTTGCGGATCATCGCCCGTCACGAGCGTCACCCAGTTCGAAGTGGGTGCACTCTTTGCACCACCGGGCGCTGCATTCCCCTCAAGAACATAGGGGCCAGGCATGCGATAGCTTGCACCGTGGATGATGCTGCAATCGTAGAGTTGGCCTCCGCCGTACCACACCACAAGCACCTTTGCCCTATCGGTAGCGCGAACGCCGGAGAGGTCGTACGCCAGCCAGGCTGGCGAGCTATATACGGTCCATTCAGTGTCCGGAGTCCACTTTTGCACTTGCGCATATTTCTCATTGTTGCCGTAAGCCGCAGTGCCAGCCGACGCGTAAGCAGGGACGCCACGGCTAATTATTTGCTGGGGGACAATCGGTATTGTGTCAGCCGCAGCGCCGATTACGATGGCGAGCAATAGTGAAACTACGAGCGTTGTTCTTATGCGCAGTGTCATGTCTCTACCGATCTCGAGATTCCCTCTGCGATCCTGTATACTCTATCCACCTCATCCACATTGTCGCTCAGGTCGCACCATTATACAACGGCAGATTGCGCTCAGCAATACGGACCTTGCCGGCGATAAAATCAGCCCTGAAAACGCAAATTCACATACTAAGTTTTTGTGGTAATATGCCCCAATGTTCACTCATAAACAATCTGCTTGTTACGCTTTTGATGCGCGTTTCCCACATGTGTTACGATGGTTACCCATCTTGCTTTTGTGTTTTCTGACGGGGCTAGCATCAGCACAGACCCGCATTCAAGATGTTATCTACATGAAGTCGGGTGGGGCGGCGTTTACTATGGACATTGTCAAGCCAGCAACACCCAACAAAGCAGCGGTGGTTTTCATGGTAAGCGGCGGGTGGGTCTCCGATCATACTATGTTCAAAAGCTTTATGCCCGACATCGAAAAGGCCTTTGCAGGCGCTGGCTTTACGGTGTTCGAAGTTGTTCATGGTGCGCAGCCTCGGTACAAGGTTGCTGAGATTGTCGAACAGGTTCAAACGGCAGTCCGATTTGTGCATGCTCATGGAGTTGAATACGGAATAGATACGAAGAGAGTAGGAGTTTCGGGTATTAGTTCAGGGGGCCATCTCGCACTCATGATAGCTGGTTCACCGGAGTCGCCCGTAAACGCCGTGGCCGTGATCGCGCCACCAACCGATTTAGCCAACTGGGGTAAGCCAGATTTCGTTCTCGTTGACGATCCGCAAATGGCAATGTTCATTCCCGTGGTGGGGTTCGACCTCAAGGGGCCAAGAGCCGCCATGGTGAATTTGGCCAAACAGCTTTCGCCGATCACCTATGTTAATTCCAAGTACCCTTCAACTCTGATCGTACACGGAGACGACGATAAAGTCGTTCCTTTGCAGCAAGCGCGGACCATGGATCTTGCATTGACGAAAGCCAGCATCCCACACAAACTCGAGGTCATCTCCGGAGGTGGGCACGATGAGAAGACCTTCGTACCCGGATTGACGCTAGCGGTCAGGTGGTTCAAGCAGAAACTTCTGTAATAGATACTCGCTCCGCCCGGTGCATCTCGCATTAATCCCTAACCCGTGTTCTCTCACTGCCACGGGAGTTACTTCAGGGCGATGTATTCTTAGGTTTAAGGCTCCAAGACCCCTTTGTGTCGCGCTGAATCGATAAGTCGCTCGTTGCCAGTCTGAATACTCCATTTCGTGCGTGAAGATTAAGATTGTAACGTGCGCGATAAGGATAAAATGCTAAACCTGTTGAATGACCTCAGTAGGGTGCAGCGAGCGCTTCGCTGGACATGAGGGAGCACGAAATGAACGCAGCAACGGGTTGGTTAGTTGGTTTAGCAATCTTCTTCTCAGTAATAGCCTTGCCGACGATCGGGCTTGCACAGGAGCAGCCAGCTCGTAAACTGGTCTGGTCAGAGGATTTCAAACGGCCGGGTCGGCCCGACCCGGCGAAGTGGACTTACGAAGAGGGATTCGTTCGGAATCACGAAGTGCAGTACTACACACGGGATCGTCGAGAGAATGCACGTGTCGATGGCGGACATCTGACCATCGAGGCCCGCAAGGAACCGTACGAAAAGGCGGAAGTGACTTCCGCTAGCCTTACTTCGCGCCAGAGCTGGACCTACGGCCGTATCGAGGTCAAGGCGAAGATTCCGACCGGCAAAGGCACGTGGCCCGCGATCTGGATGCTGGGCACAAACATCACGGAGGTTGGCTGGCCCGCGTGCGGCGAGATCGACATTATGGAAAATGTCGGGTTCGACCCCGAGAAGATCCACTGTACCGTGCATACGCGCAATGCTGCCGGAGAACATGCCTCTAAGGGTAACAGCGTCACCGCGGACAAGCCGTATGATACTTTTCATGTGTACGCCATGGATTGGGACGCGAAAAGGATGCTTTTAACTTTCGACGGCAAGACCGTCCTGACGTATGCGAACGACGGCGTCAATCCGTGGCCGTTCGATAAGCCTCAATACCTAATCCTCAACCTCGCTATCGGGGGCGAGTGGGGCGGGCAGAAGGGCGTGGATGAATCAATCTATCCGAGCCGGTTTCTGATCCAATATGTTCACGTCTACCAATAAGGATTGCGATACGCCAATCAAGGTTACAAGTCTAGTGAGCGGAGGGCCCAAGGGTCCGCCATTGCAGCATGATTTTGGCCGTAACGCCTGATAAGGCTCCCCGCTCGCACGTTGATCGCTGAATTCTCGCGGAGCCGCCGTGAGCAAGCGCTTTCACCTGACCTAGAGTTGCCATTGTGGTATCACCGGGAAATGTCGTTAACAAGGCGCCATGCGCCCATCCCAGTTTTATTGCTTCTTCGCAAGTTTCGCCGTTCAACAGACCATAGATCAATCCCGACGCAAACCCGTCTCCGCCGCCTACTCGGTCACATACGGTGAGTTCGCAGGTAGGCGCCTCGTATGTCTTCCCGTTAACCCACGCGACGGCGCCCCAATGATGTTTGTTAGTCGAATGCACTTCCCTGAGCGTCGTCGCGACAATCTTTACATTAGGATATTTGTCTACAACCTGGTCGATCATTCCAAAGAAGGCACCGGGGTCCAGCTTGGAAGCGGAACTGACATCGGGGCCAACAAGACCAAGGCCTTTCTGGAGGTCCTCTTCGTTGCCAACCAGTACATCCACGCAGTCCATGATGCGCGCAATCGTTGCTTGAGCCTTGCCTGGGCCGCCCCATCGGCTCCATAGTTTCTCGCGATAGTTAAGATCAAAGGAGACGACCGCGCCGGAAGCTCTGGCTGCCTGCATACCTTCGAGGATCACATCTGAGGTTGTTTCGGAGAGAGCCGCAAAGATTCCGCCGCTATGGAACCACCTAACTCCGCCGGAGAATATGGCATTCCAGTCAAAGTCGCCCGCCTTAAGTTGAGCAGCCGCCTCGTTGGCGCGGTTGTAAAAGACCACTGGCGAGCGCACACCCATACCTCGGTCGCTATATACCGTTGCAATATTGGGACCGGTAACGCCGTCGTGATGAAAGGTCTTATAGAACGGCTCAACACCCATCCCTCGAACACGGTTTGCTACCAATTCGCCAATAGGGTAATCCACCATGGCGGATACGATCCCGGTCCGCAAACCGAAGCAATCCGCCAGATTTGCCGCAACATTGAATTCTCCGCCACTGACGTGGATTTGACATTCGGTTGCTTTGCGGAAAGGGACAATCCCAGGGTCCAGTCGATGGACCAACGCACCCAGTGAAACAAGGTCCAAACGACCTTCAGACGGAATATTCAATCCGTACTGCATCAACGTCCTCCAAACTGTTTAGATAAGATTTTGTAGCGCAGCAATCTGCGCAGGCTGTCTAGGAATCAGGATCCGAAGCGAGGACTGGTCGATCAATCCGTACCTTACCTTCCTCCATGGAGATATCTGCGTGCCACCAGAAACATTGGAAACGTCGGTGGCCCGTGAGCAGAATCCTAATCCCATCTTCTCTTCGAGTCGCCCTCAACGTATAGTCTGCCGGGTGAGAAGCCCTCCACGTTTCCAGCATGAGCTCGTCGACATGCACGGCTGACGGATGGATGATGCACTCCTGAGGCTCATGACTGGCGATATCGAGGGCAGGAAAGTCAGTCTGCTGTACTTTGCCGACCGCTACCCTGTTCGCAGTACCATCATCTGCAAGGTGGATAATTTCAAAACCGCCCTGGGAACCGCTCCGCACGAGAAGTGTACCGACCCGGACATGCTTGTGCATAGCTCACAATATCCTATTAAACTAAATCCGGCACTTCATGACTTTGGTACTTCACAAGCGAACGTGGCTGAAAGAGCCGGATAGATGCGTTCAGCCCCGATACCTGGCCGGCTATCTCACAGTGCTGATGACACACGTGCTGCAACCTTGATTATACTACTTTAGGCGGATCACGGGTAGTGCCCGTCTATCGTGTTCACGGTTTGGTTAAGGCCGCCAAGGATCGAACTCTCCTGCGCCGTCGCCTTATTTCCGTTTCCGCCACTCACCGTTGAATACTCTCCGCTGGCTGTGTTAAAGATGCCTCCAAGTATGCTCGACACTACAAACGAGGCGGTATTGCCATCGCCTCCGCTAATTGTGCTATAGGCTCCGGAGGCCGTGTTCAAATAACCTCCTAACATGGAAGAACTGATTCCACTTGCCGTATTGTGGTTACCACCAGATATAGAAGAAAAGGTTGCAGTTGTCTCATTGTAGCTGCCACCCAGGATGGTGGAGTACTGGCAGTGTGACCAGTTCCCGATGCCTCCTCCCACCCAGGCATTTTCAGTATCTGCGAGGTTGGATACGCCTCCCATAATGTAGGAGTATTGGCCACTCACGGTGTTGTCCGCTCCGAAGACGGCTCCGCCATAGGATGTGTAACTGTTTTGAGTCCCAACGATCAGGTTGTGGCTACCGATACGCGTGTCACCTCTCGTGTTGCCGGTTTCATTGTAGCCCAGCGTCAGGTTACCCAGACCCGTGAGAGCGTTACCGTCGTCCGTGCGTCCCGTGCCGCTCTGAATCCACACATTACAACCTGTGATGAAGGTGGCCGGCAAGTTGTTGAAGTCCGTGCCTGTGCTTAGGTACCTGGTGGCCGATTGAAGTGCAGTGATGGCGCTGTTATAAATCGAATTCGAACTCTGCAGTGCGGTGATTGCAGCCGTATCGTTCGAAAGTGTCGTGTCAATGGTCCCAAGAGAGGTGGTAATTGCAGCGATTGAGGTGTTGATTGAGCCGATAGACGCGTTGATGCCTGTGACTTCCGTGTTGATTGTGGCTATCGAAGTCGTGTCACCGTCCAACGGGATCACGGAATAGTTCGCTGACGCGGTATTTCCATTTCCGCCGAGCACAACAGAGCTGTTGCCGTTGGTCGTATTGTTTGTGCCGCCTCCAATCGTGGAGGCCGCTGCTACCGTTTTGTTGCTGAAACCTCCGGTAATCGAACTTGCGGCGCCTGTCGCTGCGTTCTGTTCGCCGCCTCCAACGTACGTAGAGTTACCAGATGCCGTGTTTGCATATCCTCCACTGATTGCAGAGGATCCTCCGCTGGCGATATTCGAGTTTCCACCTGTGATGGAGGCGCCTGGCCCGCTTGATGTATTTTGCCCTCCGCCGCCTACATATGTCGAGTTGCCAGAAGCGATATTCTGGTAACCGCCGCCAATATTTGAGTAAGAGCCGCTTGCCGTGTTTCCAAATCCGCCCTCAACACAAGCGAAGGCGTTTGAGATTGAGTTATCGCTGCCGGCAACGATCCCGCCCCAACTCGAAAACGAATTTTGTGATCCTAAGATCAGATTGTGGCTGCCTGTGCGGACGTCTGTTGATGGTGTATCGTTCCGAAGTTCGTCATATCCAATAAAAAGATTACCAAGTCCGTTAGCTGTGGATGTGGTTCCGGCGCCATTGTTGATGACGACATTTGCGCCGGATATCGTCATCGTGGTACCGGTGGTGTTAACAAATTGAAGCGTGTTTTGCAATGCTGATATTTCAGCCTGGAGCTGTGACGGTGTCTGCGAGACTGCCGGAGTCCTTATGCTAAAGAATGCTCCGCCTGCGATGGTCGCCAGGAGCAGAATACTGATTACCCGTTGACGCTGCTCGCATCTTTCGAGCTGAAGTAGGACGTTTTGCGTATCCAATGAAGTGGTCGAATGTATCATATGCGAGTCCCCTGTGCCGAGAGCACATGCGTAAGCAGAAAAGGTGAGTTACTTGGATCAATTGATCCGCTTCAACTCTCCCAGCATGAAGTCAATGTTGGTAAATGGATCGCCTCCCGTTCGATTCCACCGGACCTGACCAGCCTTGTCGATTATGATTGTGGAATGGAGTTGTATGTCCTCGAAATCGTCATAAGACGAAAACCGCCGTGCGTTCTCATGTGCGGAATCCGACATAAACTTGATATTCGCGTGGTCCAGCATTTTTGATTGCTTCAGCTTTTCCGGTGACGTGCTGCATACCGCAGGATGCATTGCGTTCCTGGCGAGGACCTGTTGGATCAGCAATTCGTTTGCATAGGCGCTTCCCTGGCCAATATTGAAGGCTGAGTGGGCCGCTGTTTTCGTTTCCCCACAGCAAATCTCCTGCGCAAGATGTCTTATTATTCTGGATTCGAAGGCTTCCGTGTCGATACTCCAAAACTGTAGACGTATAACACTCAATATGGGTGCCAGGTCGGTAGATCCGAATGACACCTCGGAACAGATAAAGCCATACACGCGAAACTTCCAAATCTGCGATTTCTTACTCGCCTCGCAATTGAATGAGGAGGAATCGAGCAGCAAACGAAGAAATACCGTCGTCAGCATAAGCCTCTGCGCGATTTAACACACTGTTTATGGAGGACAAAAGATGGCCAGAACGATGTTTCGATTAATTTCCAATGAGCATCCGATGAGGCGTGCCATTCGTACTGCAGCAGTAGTCTCAATTCTTTGTGCCTCTGCTCTGGGCGAAATGGCATTTCACGTACGCGCTCAGCAGCCGGCAGACGATAGTTCTAAGCATTCTTACTCCCGTGCAAACAAGAAGACTATTGAAGCGTACGTCGTCCTGCTCAGGCTGCGCCAGGACTTGTTCCTTAAGTGGAAGGAAACCGGCAAATGGCCAGATGACAAAGAGGCAAACACGGCACTGGGAGGGCATTCAAAGTACTGGGCGCAGCAGCTCAAATCTGGAAATGCACTTTTGGCCGGCGGGATGAAGGGGGACTACTGGGACAACGTTGCCATGATCATATTTGAAGCTAGTTCAGAAGCCGAAGCCCAGAGGATCGTAAAGGAGGATCCTGCCGTCAAGGCATACGTGTTCCAGGCACAGGTGCGACCATTCGACGTAAGCTTCGTTAGCGACAAGTACAGCTCAGGGAAATAAGCTGCACAATCACAGACTGTCGAGAAGCTCGTCGAGTTGCTCAAGCGCCTCAGGCAGCGCGGCAGTCGATCCAGACTCAAGCGCTTCCGTCGAGGGATAGAGATCTCGCACAACCAACAATGTCTTGCCGTCGTATTCCTCAAAGGTTACCGTGGTGACGGTCACGCCGGCGTCACCTTCATCGTTGGTCCAAACGAGGCGCGAGTGCGGAGTCACTTCGACGTATGTACCGAAGAACTCCATCGTCGAATCTTCGTGTGGAAACACCAAACAGTACCGCCCCCCAACGCGAACATCCATTTCGCAGGAAAGCAGGGTAAGCCCAAATGATTTTGGTACCCACCACCTCCTGAATAGTTCTGCCTTTGTCCACGCATCGAACACAAGGCGCGCAGGCGCGTCGACGGTGCGTGTTACGACGAGTTCGAGATTGGACTTCCGCTCCACCTGCGTGCTGTTCTTCGTGGGCGTGGTCTCACTTTCACTAAATGCGTCCATTTGTGTTCTCCTT
>CAIXIX010000159.1 GCA_903919615.1 uncultured Chthonomonas sp. | reverse complement strand
CCGATTCAACTCCTCGACAATACTGTCCAACCCGTCAAAGCGTGCCGCCCACAGCTCGCGATACGCCTCGATCCATGCCACCTCTTCTGCCAGTTCGCGCGGTCCTAGCCTGCAAATCCGTACGCGTCCAACCTTCTCAGTGCTGACGAGTCCCGCTCGCTCTAAGACGCCAACATGTTTCTTCATGCCCGTAAGGGTCATGTGGAACCTCTCGGCGAGGGCTGTGATCGAAGCGTCTGCACGTCCGAGTTGCTCCAGAACGCCGCGTCGGGTGGCGTCTGCAAGAGCGCTGAACGTGGCATCGAAATGGTTTATACTATACTGTACCATATGGTTCAGTATAGCATATGGGTGACGGCAATGTAAGAGGAAATCGTTGTTAGGGGGTAAACAGTTTCCACGTCCCTTCGGAGACGACCTCTACGGTGCCATCGACGACCTTGATGGCAGATTGATCGTCAATTGCGTATGTCGGCACGGGTATCTTCGCGGCCCATTTTGCTGCGTTCTCGAGGGAGGCGTCCTCGTGATCTTCGTTATCCAGATGCGGAATTATCGCAAAATCAACAAGTCCCACTCCCTGAGCCTTGACCAGAAACCTGCTGATATCTCCATGGGATGTGGCGAACACAATGTCTTCTGTCGTGAGGGTTTCACCACAGCCGCTCGGAGGATTGCGATAAGTCTCAGCGAAGGTCGAGGCCGTAGCGATGCTTCCAGCGCTCACACCCACATAGACCATGTCGTGGCATAGCGACGGCATTAGGTCCGCTAGTCCGGATTGCCGCATCCAATAGCTCAGAAACAGAGGATCTCCACCCCAAACCAGCAGGGCGTCCGTCTCCTGGACAGTGGGGACCCAAATCTCCTTATCAATGCTAGGCAGTGCGGTGAGCTCCAGAACTCCCAGCGACTTCCAACCTAGTTGGCTCAGCTGGCTCTTAGATTGGCCGGATAACGCCCGCCATGCCATCCCTGGGCCACCTGCGAACGGGTATATCGCGGTAGGAATGAAGAGAGCGCTGGCCTCGCCAATAGGTTTGCCTAGCAGGTCTGCAAGCGCGTCGTGGATGGTCGTGTTCGAGATGCCGGAGGAGGTAAGGAGAAGTTTCACAGTTGCCTTTCTAATAGCCTCGAACCGAGAAGCATAGCCGTCTTGAACAAACCAAGTGATCACGTCGCATACACGAATTAGCCGTTTTTTTTGAGAAGACGCCAGTGATCACTTTTCATCCTCAAACCAATAATGTGACACCATTCTACCATCTTGAGGCTTAGTCACAGCGTGCTTCATCTGAGATCAGCCCAAGCGCTTCCCCCGGCGAAGTTGCGTCTGCCCGCAATTTCCGCCAACGCGTGCAATACCGCTGCGCGGCTTTCCGCAACACGGCAAGACACGCCTTATCATTTCAGTCGGAGGCGAACGATATAGATGTGACCGTCTCGCAAATGCACCCGTTAAATTCGACCAGGATATATTTCACTGAAAATGCGATCTTCTGAAGACTACTGGCAGTCCGTAACAATCAGCGTAGCCCGGCTGTGGCGAACCGGCTATCTTCGCGCCAACGACGTTGAAGCCCTCATCTCGCTCGATGTGGCGTCTCATATGGATCTCATCAAGTTACTACTCAGGGGGTGTGAAAGGCAATACTACAAGTTATGCTGGCTCGAAGGATGGTTGGACGGGCGTGCCTTCAAAAACTGAATTAAGTCCATCCATTACGTTTATGCATTGTTTCCGTAACGTGGAGATGTAGCCT
>CAIXIX010000158.1 GCA_903919615.1 uncultured Chthonomonas sp. | reverse complement strand
TTCGTCTGTCGACTAGCTCTTGAGCTCCGTTTGCCATGATTGCGCCATTCCCGGCGCTCCTACTTTTACGGATCGTGTTACTGCCTGTTTTGCCCGGTCAAGGGTCCGACTGGCGATACCGTGCGCAGCGGCAAGATCTTCCACTTCTTTTGATGGCCTCGGTCCAGCGCTCAACACGTCGCGCAGAAAGTTCTCTGCGAGCATCTGTGAACTTGGTGTCTGAGGGCGGGACTGCAGCAGGCTGTCTGCTGTTGTGTTTTCGGTTACCCCGTCCCACTCAATGTGAGGCTGCTCGCTGCCTTCGTCCTGGACAAAGTGGAATCGGAGGGACGGCGGCGGTTGGCCCAGATTACCTTTCACATGCGCCAGCACTCGTTTTGATGGATCGGCAGGGTCTTTGCCGACCATCATTACCGATCGGGCTGTCGCGGTTATGCCGATACTACCGGCGGATCGCATCAGTGCGCTGCCTCGCCCACTCTTATTCACATGATGAATAAGCAATATCGCGGCGCCGGTCTTTTCAGCGACCATTGCTAGCGGAGCCAGCATGCGGCGCATGTGCTGATCCCTGTAGATATCGTGGCTGCCAGCGTACGCGGTGAGTGGATCTACAATGACCAGAGATGCATTATGCGCCACGATCTGCGCAGTGAGCGCAATAGGGTCAGCCAAAACACCGTGCCCACCGCTGGGAAACACGCGTATCCGGTCGCAATCGGCGCCAGCAGCCATTAATCGCGGCTTAATCGTGTTTGAGATTGAGTCTTCGGAACTGAAGAGGAGAACACAGGATTCAGGGTGTTTGGTTTTTGGTGTTGCCCTCCGCCCTTCATCGCTCATACTTCGCGCGGGCGACGGAACCCGATGTTTGGAAGGCGCCTCGTGTCCGGGCGGGTTCGGCATTTCTCGGCCGCATGAGAGGCGGGCGGCGATGTCGAGTGAGATTTGAGACTTGCCGACGCCGGGTTCACCGAAGAGCACGCTGATTTTGCCAGCAGGAATCCAACCTGGGAATATCCACCGTAACGGTTCATCTATTACCTGTGACACTGCGACGGGTTGGTCAGATTCTGACCGAGTCTCTTGAGCTAATGCTGTACCTGCGAGCAGTTGCCGTGCCAATCCGATCGAAGATGAGCATGGACTGGCAGTTGGAGGCTGGGGATTGGGGATGTAGCAGAGGGACTGAATGGCGTGAGTGATTGGATTGGAGACACCGGCAGAACCTGGAAGCAGCTGCTTTGTGGCTCTGCGGTTGAATTTCCGACTGTTGATAGAAGACATCGCGCTCCTCCGGGGTGCACAGGGCACTATCGTTGTCAGTATGCAGTGTGTTGGATTTTATGTAGACTTTAGTATACCATAAATGGGAAGAGGGAAGATCTGTATGACGCGTAAGCCGATTAGGACCAGTATCCGGTGCGATGATGGCTACGTGCAAACAGCGCACATGGAGGCTAGCGTAACTTCCAACGCGGGCCGAAATACAGCATAGCTACCAGAAACGAAAAATCCCCCTCGAATGAGGGAGATTTTTTATAAGCGGGAGACGAGATTCGAACTCGCGACAACGCATTTGACACAATGCCGACCAATGGTTGATTACGGCGAATGGTGTGTGCCGCCAGTCCATCCATATTGTGAAGCCTGTGTAAGTCCTTGGCCGCCGCTTACTGTCGACAGGCTGCCTGATGCAGTATTGTAGGTACCACCAGTAATCGATGAATATTGTCCGGATGCATTGTTATATGAACCAGCTGTAATCGAGCTGTAAATACCGCGTGCGGCATTGCCCCAGCCACCGCTGACCGAACTATATTCACCAATGGCACCGTTTGAGGCACCGCCGCTTACAGTACAAAACCCGCCGCTTGCAGTGTTGCTAGACCCGCCAAATATGGAACTGCAGTGGCCGTTCGCTATCGAGAGATTACCTCCGGCGACCGTACTGTATTCCCCACTGGCATCATTGCCAACCCCTCCAATAACAGTCGCAAATATACCTGATGATGTGTTTTGTTGCCCCATCACTGCGCCGCCAAAAGATACATAGCTGTTCTGAAGTCCCACGATGAGGTTATGACTGCCAGTGCGGGCATCCCCATAAGGACTGCCAATCTCGTTATATCCTATTATTACATTGCCTAGCCCAGTCAGTGCGCCTCCTCCATCACTGGTTGAGCCAGATCCATCCTGCACCCACAAGTTGCACTTCGAGATAAACGTCGCAGGGTATCCATTCATATCGGTACCGGTAGTGATGTATCTTGTAGCAGACTGCAAAGTGGTGATATTCGTCGTCTGGGTTGCGGTTGTCGCCTGAAGATTGGTGATCGCAGTGGCATCGCTAGCGAGCGTGTTGTCGATTGTAGTGATCTCGCCAGCGATCGCGTTCTGTGCGGTACGTTTCGACCAATGACCAGTATGTTTTGCCTTTGACGCGAACCTTGCGAAGGTACATGTCGGCATTATAACAGAGGGCCGAAATTGAGGAGTTTACACTACATTGCGATTCGAAAATCGCAATCTCGGACAGG
>CAIXIX010000157.1 GCA_903919615.1 uncultured Chthonomonas sp. | reverse complement strand
ATCGAGCCAAAAGCACAAACAGAACGCCAAATTCAACCGCACACGCGACGCGTGGGCACCTAGACGACGGCAATACCGACAAAGGTATCCCGTCAACTACACTGCTAGATTTAATCTAGGACAGGCTCCTAGCCGCAACCAAAGAAGACTGAGTTAGTGCGACAAAGCCGGTTCGCCGAAGCGTAACTTCTTCTCAGACTGAGAAGCCCCCGGGGGTAGCTTACGCAAATGTGTCGTCATCCCGCCCTAACCAATCGGCCAGATTGGCTCTCTGGACCTCGCAACCAGGTACACTGCGCCCGCCGCGAGGCGGATGCAGCGGATAGAGGGTTCCTTAGCGGGGTGCGGGGCGGAGCCCTGCAAAAGCAATATCACGGGGCAACAGCTTCCATCAAAGGGTGAAGCTAAGGGCGACAAAACACAAATAGATATAACTTCTTAACAACGACAACCGCTCAACCTAAACCCTATCGTTCCGTCGCTCACCCGGACCAGCGCCAGCGCTGCTCATATCGTCGCCGAAACATCCCACGTGCCGGGAGGAACAATGGGCGGGCCAGGATAGAAGGACGCCGTGAGGATATGGCGTGGATTGATGATCGAGATGCCCTGCCCATATTCCAGTTCTGCGTGCAGTCCTCCAGATTGGAGCAGTCCGCCGATATATGTCGGCAGATCTGCGGCAGTTAAACGCTGTGATTGCATATTGACGCGCCAGTACACGGATTGGCTGCCAGCAATCTCAAATTCGACAAATCCCTCTTGATCTTCCCCCGGAACCTGCCATGCGCGCCGGCGCTCTTCGGCCATCGAGCTTGGATCAAACAACGCCCGGAAACTCTGTTCGGACACCTGGACTATGCTAGTGACACTGTTCAGATAATCGGCAATCGGCAGGTCGAATCCAAAAAAGTCGAGCCTGGCAACGTTCGCGGTTTGCAGCGCCGTCAAACCGAAGCGGGTAGACAGCAGCACCAGCGACCGAGTGTAGAAGGAGTTGGCGGTCTTAAGCTGATCTACGACATCCTGGCAATTACCAGGGTCGGCAAAAGCAAATCGCGAGATCAGGCCCGTAGAGTAGTAAACTTCAATGCTGTTAAGCCTGGGTGCGCTCAAGTTCAGAGTCCTTCCAATTACTCACAGAAAATTGCTACGTTATAGTTATCAGGACGAGATTAGGGTTACCTATAGTTTGCCATATATCCTTCAGAAGAGCCCGCGAACCAATCTACTGCTGGAAACTGTAAGTGTTTGTTCCGATTAGCCAGCCGATGATGGGCCATGCGCAGCCGATGATGTAGTCGCCGAGAATGAGCCCGAAGAAGAAGGCGAGCGCGCGGCGGTAGCTTTGCAGCCCACCGTAACGCAGGATGCAGACTTTGCAAACCCATGCAATCATCAGCGGAACCCAGATCGTGTGCATAGACCAGTTCGCTGCAACTGCAAAGCCGAGAGGGTGGAATGGCCACCAGATAAACCTGCGGCGAAGTACCTGCAGCAATATGGTAATTGTAAGGCCAACGATGACTGCAATTCCCACGGAACCGTCTGCTTTGCGCGGTGACTGTATCCACGAGGACAGGCGGTCAAAGGCCTCAGACCCGAAGTAGGCCATGTGTGGCGCCATTCTCGCCTCCAATCCGTTGTGGTATCCCGTGTGATAGAGAGCCCACATTCCAGAAATCAGCCCGCCAACCATTGCAACCAATATGGCCGCAGTGACGTTCCGTGGTGAGATATTCCGGCGTTCACCGATCTTGAACGCCTCCATCTGCACCGGCATGGCCATGCTTCGGTAGGCACGATTGAACCAGTAGAAGTAGGTTAGTACCGATAACTGTTGGGGGGAGAAGGAGCGCGTGCCGAACCCCGCAGTCAGCAGGTAGTCCGGGCCGCCATGATGCAGGTCGTGCGCGGGTGGACCAAGTTCGGCGCGCATCTGCGTTACCGCAACTGCAGTCATAAAGTAGATGGCAAATGCGAGGACGCAGATCCAGACAGGCAGTCCCGCAGCGTGGAAGAAGGCAATAGTAAACAGTATCCCCGCAGTTGCTCCCAGCAGGGCATTGCGATAGCTGAGCAGTGTCTTCTCATCGCCATCCCCTTCGTTTCTCCATGCCTTTGTGAAGACATCTGCTATGTATCTGCGCAAACCATAGATGGCTATCAGAGCAATTGCCAGGTACGCGCCGTAGCTCTGTTCGTTAACATACGGGAAATCCGGGATATTGTCCGACCAGCCAAACGAGGAGCAGAGCACTCGCTCCACCTTCCAGAACAGAAAGAAGAACCAGCAGGAGAAGAGAAGATCCGTCGGCAGCAGAAAACCCATGCCAATGGCAAACGGATAGAACGAAATGGGGGTCCATCCGATCGCATTCCACGGCTTGTTTGGGAAGAATGGACTGATATCGAAGATCTTGACGGGAACTGTCGGCAGACTTGGAAAGAGATAGCTAAGCCCGTTTAGCAGGCAGATCCCGCCAGCAATTCCAAATCCCGCCCAAAGACGCCGGTCTCGAAAAAACACGCCCGGTTCGTCCGTCATGTGCAACGGCAGTTGAATGATGGGAAAGCTGAGCTTTTCGTGCTGAGTAAGAGGGCGCCGGAGCAGAATGTTGATGCAGAGCATAACGAAAAGAACGGCGAAGATAAACGTTCCCCATGCCAGCAGCGGCGCGATCCAGGCCATCACAAACTCATGTTTATAGGGATCCGCCCTACCTGCGTACCAGGCCTGCACCGCGTTGTGGTTGATGACTTGAAACCAGGGCGGGATATGCTTCCCGAAAAGGTCTAACCATCGATTTGATGCCGTTGCGTAGCGGGCAGGGTGCGCAAGCATTCCGAACAGAACATCTAGAAAGTCGACACTGGTGATGCAGGTTCCAACAGTGAGCATCACGTAGATCAGGAGCAGTTCAGACTGGCTAAACGCCCAGCTTCTGCGCGTTCGTTTCAGAATAACGTTGAGAGCAAGAAGAGCCGTCAACAGGCAAACGGCATTTGCGAATAGGGAGAATGTCGAAGGAAAGGGCCCGGCGTTGCCGCCAGATCCACGGCTCTGCTGCGTCGCCATCTCCATCTGCACCAGCCAGAAGGCGTTAACGGGCAGCAGTGCGAAACCGGTAAGAATCGCCCTGATGGGGAAGCCTTTCGAGCCGTTCGGCCGAGGCTTCATGCGCCCTGATCGAGGTGGAGCCTCAGAGAATTGGCGCTGCCTGCTAAGATGATGACGCCGCCTTCCGTCTGTTTCGCTTTTCCGCCCCCAACGCGAACGGAATAGTCGAAGGCGTTGAATGTGTAATTCAACTGGTTCGGTTTGACCTGCCTTATCGCGGACCGGCTGGCTTCCCATTCGAAAATGAGAGCGAATTGAGATGCTGCCGGGACGCCGGTCACATGCAGATCAATCTGTTTATCGGTGAAGACTGCCCGAAAACGTCCACCACCTTTGAGCGAGATTTCTGTTGTCAGTTCACTGGAATTCTCAGCAACCGCCGGAATGCCCAACATCTCCAGAGATCTCTCGTGTCCCGTTGCATCGATCAAGGCGAAACGCCCCATAGCCCGGCGCCCATTCCGCCCTCCGCGAGCCTCATCGTCGCTCCAGTGATACCCATCGAGCACTGCCAGCATTCTTTGCTCGATGCCGTGCTGACGAACGGGATCCGTTAGGTATGGCTGAGGATACTTATCGTTATAGACATGCAGGTCTCGGAGGTAGAACTGGTTGCCTCTAAAGTGCAGGTTGGCGCGCAGATATTTGCTCTGATACCAGATGCTTCGCTGCGGCGGACTTGAGCGTCCGAGCGAATCTTCGAGCATTACCTGCGCTTGCGGTGGGGTCGATTTGAACGCGCGTTTGAAACGTCGGCCGGAGTCGCCCATTGTCTCGACGGTCAAATGACCTTCACTCCTTGCCTTCGCAAGCTTCTCCATCTGCATTGGGTACGCCTGTCGCATCGATGGCCAGCCGAAGCTGTTCTCCTGGCCAAGCTGCGCATAGCCAAATTCCTGTGTCGGCGCGTTTGCGATCATGTCCAGGAACCGATCTACAAATATCTCATTCCGTCCCGTGTCCCAAACCGGCTCCATCGTGTCCGGCGCGGGAATGCCTTCGCCATAGTAGTAAGTTGGATCCTGCCCAAGCAGTCGGAAGATAGGGCTTGATATCTGATTAGCGGCGTCGACTGCCGGGCTCCATGCATTAACGCGATTGGGATAGTAGCCGGCGATAGGGCATCCCCAGATCGTAAAGCCATCGGTCGCGATCTGATCCCGACAGTTTCCGAAGGCATCGATCGCGTACTTGTCCGAAAAGTGTGCGACGGTAACAGCATCCAAATTCCAGGACGCGACAGATTTTAAGTCGCGACCAAATACACGTTTGAAGGTTGCAGCAGCGGTGTCAGCCAGTCTCCTGCGCTCGTCCGGTGTGTAGCCAATGGGGTAGGCTACTGGCACATGATAGTCCCACTCCCAATCCGGGTTGCCGCGCCAGGCGATGCCCGCATCGTCGCAGATCCGACGGTTCATTTCGAACCAAATTCCCACCTCATGGCTGGCTGGCATCTCAGTCTTTAGAAACTCTACAAATGGCCCATCCACAAGGGCATCATACTGCAGCAGCCAGGTGGCAGGAAAGCTGTGTGCTTTGATCAGCGCCATCTGCTCGCGAACCGGTTCCATCAGATCCGTCTTTTCGCGCGGTTCATCGCCCCGAATAAAGTTCATGATATTTATGGCGCGGTGTGCCATCGGCTTGTTTACTGAGGTTGTAGCAGATTCCCCGAACACCTGCGCGGCTGTCGAGCCGATCATGATCTTTAGGGCTCCCTGCACGACGGCACGGCGCGGATAGAGAGGGTTGTTTTCGTTGTTTTCGTTTGATGGCATGCCGATGTTTCCCTCTATGTCTGTATTTAGGTTAGTTGGCTGTATGCATTGTCACAACAGATCGCGCAGGCATCTGTATCGTAATATGTCCTGAAGCGTCAACAGAGCCTGTCATCTGTATTGATTTGCCTTCCGCAGTCCTGGTTGTGATGCTAATGCCAATTGCCGGCGGTAGGCCAGAGAGCGTCACCTTCCCAATGCCAATCTGATTGATCAGAAGCGCACTGAACCTGCCGGGCTTTGGCCCGACCGAAGCCAACACGCGGAGGTCGTCTTCTTGTTCGTTGCCGACGGATACGATCCTGCAGCCTGGCGGGAGCGCATCGGCCATCTGTCGTATCACTTCAAAGACCGGGTAGGGCTCACCCGACTTCGGATCGACGATAGGATAGTTGTCCTGGTAGGTCCAGTAGTCCATGATCTCGGCCCCGCTCAATCGCAAAGTTTTTTCGTATGCTAAGGCAGTCCGGATTGCGTTATCCCAGGTACCCCAGGGATTGGGAGCTTCCCAAAGGGCGGAGTCGTGGCCCGCTTCCGTACACCACACAGGCTTGTGAAACTCTCTGCCTAGCTCCGCGATGCCTATGTACACTGCGTCCGAAACGCCAAGCACGTCCCAGCAGTGAAACGCGAGCGGTCCAAGGTAAGACGCAATCTCCTTGTCCTCCAAAAGAGGACGGGCATACTTCACAAATGGCATTCCACCTGTCGTGTCGCCAACCAGAAACTTTGTCTTTAGATTTAGCTCGCGTAAACGAGGGCCAGCACGTCGAATAAAGTTTGCGATATCTGCGGAAGTGAAGAGAAAGTTAACTCCGTAATCGGCTTCATTGAAAGAGATATACGCGGGCTCAGCACTGTATTTGTCTCGCGCAGTTACTAGAAATTGTGCAATTGCTTCTATGCAATCCTGCACGTTTTCGGTCGGCAGCTTGCGCCCCATCTGTTCCGGGCGCCCGCCGAGCATCCATTGTGGACCTTCCCAGATCGAACCAACGAAGGGGATGCCGTGCTTTTTCATCTCCTGCATCTGTAACAGCGCGGCGTGCGCCTGCCCATCGTCGTTATAGACGCCTTTGGTCGGTGTCCAATTGTTTAACGGGATGCCGATCCTTGCATGGGCCACGGTTAGATGCTCCAGCGTGTATCGGCCAACCAGGTCCATTGGTTCCTTTGAACCGTAGCGAGGCTGACAGAAATCGCCGCCAAACCCCTGTATCGTCTGATGGAATTCTTCCCTTTGGATTGCAACATGAACTGAGCCCAGCCGGTTCTGCTCAATGGCTAAAGCTTGAAGTGATTCAATTGTGCGAGCCTTACCGTAATTGACCACGGTTAGGCCGCCGACCTCAACGGTCTGCATGCCGAATGCAAATCTCAGAGATGCCATTACCTCGCCAGGTGCGTAGTCTTCTGCTGAGGTAAACGGAAGAGTGATTCGCTTCCAGACCGCAGCATTTTTTGACGCCGATGCGCCTTGAGACACAGACTTGGTCCACGGTGATACGGTTCTTTCAAAGAGGAACATGGCTTGCGCTGGAACTTTGCCGTTGGAAGAAACACCACGAAGCGAAAAAGATGCCAGCAGAACATCTCCTTTTCTCACCGGAGCCGTGTTCTGAAGGGTCAACTGAGTGGCATTGGTTTCCGCCGCATCCGCGCCAATAACAACATGCAGCGCAGATTGAAAAGTCTGTCCTGTCACGGGCACGATGTTGGCCACAGAATGAGTGTTCTCCAGGCCTCCGACACGCGTTGTAAGAAGTGCATCGGGTGAAATCACATCTTTGGCGTCAGATTGATAGACTCCGAAAGTTGACAGTAGGGATAAAAAACAAGACAAAACGCCGATCATGATCTCCGCCTCTCTGCGCGATCTTCAGACACGGATCACCAACAAGGATGTTAGTTCAAGCCTACCTCATATCTACAGCCTTGGGCACGAAAGAGGGATATGCGCGCAATTGATGCAATGTTATCGTAACAATGTGCTCAACGAATTGCGATAGGCACCAATGAGATTTACAGAATTCGCAACGGTTTTGGCTCTATTCGGTGTGTACGGCGCCAGATCTGCACAAGAGCAGGGTATTCCCGCCACCACGCTCACTCCTGCGACAGTGGTGGCCGAAACTCGTCTTGGCCCAACAGCGGGTAACGGCACACAACCATTTCGCGCCACAGTCGACACCCGACACAACAGGCTTTGGGTGTTAAATCGTACTCCGCAGTCCGTGTCCGCAGTGGATCTCACTACGCATCGTGTTCTCGGTGTCGTGCGCCTGGATCAGACTGGACTTGTGGCCTTCGAAGGCTGGGACAACTCCGACCCTAATATCTGGATCGGCTACGACAGGTTGTCGGATCGAGTTTTGGTTAGCGGCAACTCCGAATTCAGAACGAGCATGATCGTTTCGATCGACGCCGCACGATTGAAGATAGCCAGTTCGCGTATGTTCAAAGATCGTTATTTGTACTGTTGGACCGCTAACTCGAGGCGTGGCGAAGTGGTTGCAGCAGGCTCAGGATGGTATCAGAATCGTTTAACCGTAACGTCACTTAATTCAAAGACCCTGGAAACTTCGGCGGAGTTTACAACCGATAGGCGAGTTCAGGCGCTCGCGGCCTCGAGCCTAACTGGCGCTCTCTACACGGTAGAGCCATCGCACGTTGACCCGACCCATCGAGGCGGACCCTATTCGGCCACCCGCGTCTTCCAACGCGACGCTGCAACCGGAAAGATTCTGGCCCAATCATCAGACGACTGTGCCTATCCACGGCTACTGTTGCCAGATGATCGACGGAACCTTCTCTATCTCGTGTACAGGAGCACGCAACCGCATCTGATCTCATCGGAGGTCAACACCGTTGCTGTATTTAAGCAGGATGACCTAAAGTGTCTGCGCACAATCCACTATCCAGACTCGAACCCGTATGCGCCGCAGGGTCTGGTGACCTGGAACCATGCTGTATTGGACGAGGTAGGGAACCGCCTCATTGTCGACATGAACAGCGGAAATCTCGCTGTTCTCCCACTTTCCGGACCGGCCAGGGCAACACGCTTCCAATTAGAAGATTCACTCTACAGCCGTTACCATCTGGCTGGAGTGTTACAGCATACTGGACAGCCAGTTATCCTCATGGATAACGCAGTAAGGCTTCTCAACTCTACAACGCTTAAGTTATCGGCTTCAATTCTGCTTGGAGCGACTATTCAAGATCTGTTTCTGGAAGAAAAGCGCCATCGTCTGTTGGCACAATTGGATCGCAATGTTCACGAGTTCGTTATGCTCGAGGGCGGAAGCGAGCGTCGCCTATTCAAATCCAATCGTGCTTCACTGCTGCGTTTGCTTGCCGTCGACTTTAACCGGGAACTTATCTATGAGGACAAGAGCGATGGATGGGGAAACGCGGCTAATCTCGTAACAATCGACTTTAAGGGTAGGGGACGTGGCATCGGATCTGTTGCGGAGGGTGAGTACGCTGCGCTGATTCCGGCCGATAGCACGGAACGAACCTATCGCCTGCTCTTCCCTGCGTATCCTGAGAGTGTAAACGCAAAACAGCATAGGTCGATAGATCTTGTGATCAAGGGGCGCGTAGTCTTCACCACACCTGTTCTGCAGGATCCCAGCATGATGCCGCCATCGCAACTGCTCCGCTCAAACGATTATCTCTATCTGGTTAATGGCCTCAACATGTCGGTGTACTCAGCATCAGACATAATGCCTGTTCGAACTTTGTCGCTGTCATGGCTGCTAGCGGATAGGAAGGCACAGCGCCTGTCAGGTGCACTCACTGTGGACGCCGCTGGAGAGTTCGCGTATTACGCAGACCCAATCCGCCGGCGAATTGTGATGCTGAGCCTCGCAGACGGGGATTATATCACTGCGAAGTACATGACGTTTGCACCAACGTTGCCTCGCATGGACACCATCTTACACAGGTTGTATCTGGCCGATAATGAAGGTGGTCGCGTGGTGGCAATCGCGCTGTTTTAGGATTGTCTAGACTCTGCGCCGCCGACGAATGCACAAAAGACCGGTGATTCCGCTCGATATCAAGAGACCTGTGAGGCCCGGCTCAGGCAGGTGAATATTGAAGTTTGGCCCAAAGAAGGCGGGCAAGTAATCACCGCTGGAGGCATCAATTGTTGGATCGAGGCCAAGGAGCGGTTCTACGATGGAACCGTTGTAGGTTATGTAGGGATGGGTTACCAGTCCGGACGCAAAAATCAAAGTGTTTGTTAATGCGGACATATCTTGCACGATATAGTAAGTATGGTGGTTCTGGAGATACACCGGGGTAATACTCTGCGAATAGAATGGGACGGGAGATCCCACCTGAATGTCGCTTGTCGTCAAGGTTGCGCTAGCAATGAGCCCGGAGGCATCGTAGAGGCGAACGTCGCCTGTAATCGATGGATCAAAGGCATCAAGCGCGTCGACTGTGATTCTCTGGTTGGTTGTAAAAGACCAGCCAGCGCTTACATTCTGTCCGAATTGGCCTTCGCCGTAACTGCCGGTAACCTCAAGGACCGGCGTCGTTTGTTGCGCAGTCGCGGTAACCGTTATCGCACTCAGCAACAGGGATGCTCCGAGCGAAGCCGCGGAAGCGCTTATCTTTCGAATGTTAAACATGGTTTGCGAACTCCATTCGATATCTGGGATAGACAGATAGATATCGGACCAATTAAGGTTCCCATCCTGAGGTTTCAGCGACCCGCTAGCCACTCGGATCTTGGATAAAAAGCAACAGCAGGCAAAAAACACCGTGCTGGTGCAAGTATAAACGACAGTGTTAAGCATGTCAATAGGAAGTTTAATTTGGTACATTCCGGGTGCCGATCTGTTTTGTCAAACAGCGGCAAGCCGTCTTGTCCCTTCCTGATTAAGCATCTTCACCGCACAGGCAGAGGAGAAGCGACGTGTACAGTGCAATCTGCCGTCATGGTAACCTCGTGTGTTGGGGCAAATGCAAGAATACGGATGGCCCAATTGTTATGGGGCGGTTAGGAAAGTATGGATGATAGAAGTGCGATCACTCTTGACGATTTTCTGTGTGTGTCTGTTCGCGTGTGTCGGGTCGGTAACAAAAGCCAACACCGCACCTGGCCATTATGAAGGGGTTCACTACTCCGGAGACGGCGATACTGGTTATCTCAATCTGCTAAATATTGCCAGACGTATGTTTGAACCAGACCCCCAGTACCAGAATCTATCCATGCTGTACAACTCGGACTGGAACGGCTTTGTGGAGGGACCAACGTGGGGGGCATGGTGGATACAGAACAGCTATGGCACGACCTACTGCGCACTCCCCTTTCTGCAAGAGCCCTATACCACGTTTCTTCAGAATGCCCAGGATCTCTGGTTTAACCAGATGGGCGACGGCAAGCGGGTAGGCAATAAACCTCCGTTTGACTGGATTGCGCCGGATGGCTGCCTCTGCGATTGCGCTTCACCGGGCGCAATCATATACAAGCAGGGAGATGGAAGGACCGCCATTCATGACTGGGCTGTCGAGTTCACTGCGGCAGGATTGCTGTTGCAATGTGAGCTACTTCTAATCGAGCATGACCAAACAGCCGCATTGCGGTATCTGCCAAAACTGGAGAGATGTGCTGCGTTCCTAGAATCTCGCCGTGACAAAAAGAACAACCTCTATCTTGCGGGTCCAGCCGGTAATCTACTTGCACCAAGCTTTGCAGGGTATCGAACTCCCGACGGCAAGTACGGAATGGCGTATCTTACCGGGCTTAGCGTCACAACGATTGCGGCATTGGATAGGCTGATTGAAGTGGAAAAGCTGGCTGGCAGAGCCGAGATGGCACGTAAGCTCACAATTCGCAGAAAAGCGTCGCGAGATGGGCTTGTTAAACTCACACAACTGGATGGCACGCTCATACGATCTCTTGATCCTGATGGAGTGAAGCACGGAGTTTATGGCGCCCAAAACCACGGGTATTTCGAAGCGTCCCCAAATCACGATGCCGTCTGCTTCAGAGTGGTGGATGATGCGCAGGCCGAGAGCATTGTGAGTCGAATGACCTCTATAGCAGGGCTTCGGCCACATGTGTTTATGCTGCCTAACTATCCTGGCTACGATGACATGTATGAAAAGCCGGAAGGACTCTGGGAGTACGGCACCTGGGTGAATGGCGGGCACTGGTCTACCTGTGAGGCGCGTATGGTAATGGCCTACTATCGGACCGGTCGATATGAAGACGCGCGACGATCCATGGAACAGATCCTCACATTCGCCGATCGTTTCCGGATGGATAATCCGCTTACAAAAGAGGGCGGTGACGTTTACCAGCCAAATCAGCCGGTGAACATTACCTACGATGCTTATGGCCCGCCGACCGCCTTCATGCGTGGTCTGTTCGAGTATCTGTATCGCGCCGACCGACTCATCCTCGTACCGCACATTCCGCAGGGAATAACGAAGATGAGGCAAATTGATCCTATCAGGTTCGGCTCGCGAAAACTTTATCTTGCAACTGTCGGCAGCGGACCGGTAACCGGTGTGCGAATTAACGGTAAGCCGTGGAGAAGATTTGGCAAGAACGGTATACAGTTGCCATACGAGTCGCTTCCCGCCGAAGCGTACGTAACCATTCTGTTTGGCGGCGCAAAATGGACAAGCAGCGATGACGCGGTTGCAGCGAAACAGCCTGTAACGACCGCAGTGGTGATCGATGCCGACGGTGTTGATCCAGCACATATTACCAGGCTAAATAGTTTCCTCTCTCGTTTGCAGGCAGCGGGGCTGCAGAATAGCTACGAAGCGGCTCATGCAAAACTCGTACTGGATGCGTATCATACTGCCGGTATTCGAAGCGAGATGCTCAGGTCCAGAGCGCTGCCGCATCTAGCATCTGAAGCGTCACAGAAGGCAGCCGATCAATCGTATGTCGAGGCTGCAGACAGACTATATGTTGGGCTCGATCACAGTCTTCAGCGCGCAAGGCAATCTGCATCCGATAGCGCGGCCAAGCGAGCGGCGTTACTCTGGGAAAAGTAGCGCGCTGAAAAGGGTTTCACTAATGTGACGCAGACTATAAAGTCTCGCTCGGATGGAGGCACAAGGATGTTATCTCACCGCTTTCGTTTCCAATGCACGGCGCTTTTCATTACTGTAATGTCCGCACACGCTGCCCGAAGTTCTGCAGCGCAGCAATCGGGTAGCAGCGCTGGCGCCGTACTTTCCTACCCCGCGACTGTAGTAGTCTCTTCACGCGTTCTAAACACCGTTAGACCGGAGATATTTGGAGACAATATTGAGTGGGCTAACAATGGTATGGGCATTTGGATGCCGGAAACAGGTTCGACAGACGACAAGATCGTGCAGGAGATTAAGGCTGCAGGTGTTACACACCTTCGGTACCCTGGCGGAACACTGTCGGATTTTTTTGATTGGAAAGGTGCGATTGGCGCGACGCGAACCCCACAACCCAACCCCTTTGACAAAGGCAAAACACAGGAGCCAGCCTTTGGTCCCTCTGAGTTCTCATCGCTTTGCCGTAAGTTAAATATTGCGGGGATGATCACTCTGAACGCAGGAACCGGCACGCCGGAATCGGCAGCAGAGTGGGTGGTGTGGTGCCGTAAGCAAGGTATGAAAGTCAACGACTTTGAGTATGGCAACGAGATCTACATGGTGGATCCAAATAAAGAGGATGTGCCAACGCTTCCAATCTCAAAGTCTCCGAAGCAGTATGCTGATAATTTCTTACGTTTGCGCGAGCTCGTTGATCGGTCGGCGCCGGGCACCAAACTTGGCGCGGTCGGTCTCCTCGACACCGGCGCGTTCCACCTGTGCCATGATCCTAACTGGCTAAAGACGGTCTTGACCCGAATTGGCAACAAGGCCGATTTCATCGCAATCCACAATGGGTACGCTACTGCAATGCGCACATCCGGCTTCGGATCTGGTGCGGTACGCATCAGCGACGATGAGTTTGCGGAGACGCTGCTTGGGGCTTCAATTTACGTTAAAGACAACCTGCTAGCCACTGAGGCGCTTATCCGACAATGTGTCGGTGATGGCTCTAAGAAGTTGTCTCTACATATTACTGAACACGGCCCTCTGGTCTGGGGTTTCGACCCAGCACACGCTCAGGAAGATTCACTTTGGAATCGCTCACTCGCCGGGGCCCTTTATCAAGCCTGTCTCTTCAACGTTGTGCTGCGCGATCCACTAGTTACGAGCGCGAACCATCTGCCGCTGTGTCAGGACTACTATGGCGCTTTGGTTGGAATTCACGTGGCAGGATCTAACCGGCAGTCGTGGCGTACATGGCGTAATGTAGTATTCTACGTGTTCCAGGAGTACTCGAAACTTGCGGGTCGACAGGTACTGGCCACGCAAGTAAGCTGCCCGGTTTACTCTCCTGGCATGGCGGGCATAGTTCCCGCTCAGGTAGGTGTGCCCAGTCTCGATGCTGCGGCGTTCAGATCGCCGGATGGCAACAAGATGAGCCTTTTTCTGATCAATCGTGACGTCAAGCGAGATGCAGTCGCTCAAATCCAAGTGCCCAGAATGCATGCGGTGAGCGTGACGAATCTGTCGGCGGACAGCTACCTTGCCGTTAATAGCCCCGAGAATCCCAATCTTGTGCGACCGGTTCTGCAGCCCACTAAGGCGCTCGTACCGGGCAGTGCAATACGCGTTCCCCGGCACTCGTTGACAGTAGTGGAGTTTCGTGCGAAATAGGTTGGAACGTGCGGTGAGTGGCACTACAGTTATGTCGCCTTGTGAGATTTTACAATAGCCGAATATTCTCCAGGGAAGGAGACAGAAGATTGATCGACAATCGATTGCGAACGCTATGGCAATGGCCAGCCGCCATCTTGTCGTTTCTGTTCATTGCTGGGCCGGTGCACTGTCAATCCCGATTCGAACGTCAAGAGCGCTTTGATCATGACCCTGGCTGGGAGGCTATCAATAACCGCCCAAATAAGGATACGGCTCGAACTGTAACGCAGGACTTTGGATACATCGCCTCAAATTCTCACGGCGGTTCACACGGCGAGATTGGCGGCACAATTGCATCAGCAGCAGAGCCGGCATACTACGCGCGAAAGATATCGTCGAGCTCATTTGCGCGACCGCTCAGCGCATCCGGCGCCCTCCTCTGTTCAGGCCGCAAATTCCATGCTCTCCTGGGATTCTTCAACAGCGCAACGGTGAATGAATGGAGAACACCGAATACGATTGCAATTCGCCTCCTTGGCCGAGGTGACCGTTTCTTCGCGTTTGTCGAGTATGGAACGCAGAAGTGGCGCGCGGGAGGTGATTCACCTGGCGGATTCGATACGGTGTCCGACCCTAAGACCGGTAAGAAGCAGCTAAAGGGATTTGAATTGAGCACGGTTTATCGATGGAGATTGCAGTATGATCCCGACGGAAACGAAGGCGCTGGATCGATAACGGTTAGTATAGGAGACCAGAAATCTGTATGCAACCTGACCAGAAGTCATAAGCAGGATGGCGCCATATTCGACCATTTTGGACTGCTCAATGTGATGAAGAGTGCGGTCACAGGCGGTGAAGTCTGGTTGTCGGATATTGATATAAATGGCGAGAAGCAAGACCTGTCTCACGACCCGAACTGGGAAGGTCTGAACAATCGTCGCACGTATACTACGTCAGATGTTCGGCCGCAAGGCGACTTCGGATTTAGCGCGACCCATTATGCCGGCGGATTGGGCGCCGGGGAACTCGGCGGCCTGGTTTTCCGGGGCGATTGCCGATACAAAGAGAAGATGGCCAGTTACGGTGATCGTCTCTCGGACCTGTCTCTCGGGTTACCGTTGAAGGCCTCCGGTAAGGTTTGCCTTCGGCGAGGCGTCAGCGATAGCGCAACGCTGATTGGTTTCTACAACTCCAGAGATAGCATGGCTATCAATAAGTCGCAAGAATCTATGCTTCCACGCAGTTTTCTTGGTATCTCCATTGAAGGGCCGAGTAGAGAAGGTTTCCTTTTCTACCCAGTTTTCAGAACACATTCGTCCGATACGGGCTCCGCACAAAGATCCGAAAGTCCTCATATACTGCCGGATGGATCTCCGCATACCTGGACGCTTGATTACATCCCGGGGTTGGCGGGCACAAAGGGACGCATCACAGTGACGCTGGACGGTGCGACCGTTGCGCTTGACATGGACGGAACTGACCCAAAAACTCATTTTGATAGGTTTGGTATCGTGACCACGTGGATTGATGGCAACGGCCAGAGAATCTACTTTGACGACCTCACCTATACATGTCGCCAGAAGTAACGTGCCGACGCTTTACACGGGATTTCAATCAAAGGACACACACGCAGATGCCCGGACTGAGAAAACCGATTTGTTTACGTCTAAATCCAGCGGAGTTTAGCGAGGTCCAAGACGATATCTTTGGGCGCCGGTGGATTAAATTTAATGAGCTGTTCTTTTTGATTATTGGATTGATCTTGGTCACGCTCGGAGTTTTGTTCTTTCTGGGTATTAACCCGCTCCCGGGAAAAGGCAGCGGGTGGGGATTCATTATTGTCGGTGGACCATGGTCTGTACTGGTTGCAGCCAAAGTTGGGCTTAGGGCCTGGATGTCGCGGTTGGTGCCGCAGGACTCGGTTTACGATCACATCGGTTACCAATCGCTTAATCGATCGCTCGCAGAAAACAAGGTTCAACCGTAGCTTATTGTTAACGGGGTGAGTTACTATTCTAAGCGCGATCTAGCGAATGTCAGCAGCTTGCTGCGAGCCGCTTTAGCACCTCAGTCCTTGGAGCAGGAGCTTCTCCGCGGCGCGACAAATGCTTCTGTCTCAACTGCCAATGATCTGCTTCACCCATCAACGTACCAGGATGGAGCCGTTTGTGAAAAGTCTGCGATCGAACATAATGTTAAGAGTACACGATAATTTGCGAGATTGAGTTTAAACGAGGCACGTTATGAATGTTGATGGCAACAACCGACAAGCTCTAATTTGTTCCTTTTCTCGGATATGCGCGGCTGTGTTTGCGATACTTCTGTTAAGTTTTCTGGTGTCAGAAGTTAAAGCAGATGCACAATCAACGGAAACGACTGCTCAAACCAAGAAGTTAACCAACATTGCCCTCGGTTGCTCCTATACGCTCTCTCCTCCACCAGATTACGAGTACACGCGCGATGACGGCGATGCAGAGCAGCTCACCGATGGCATCTATACGAAGGGGCATTTCTGGACTCAAAAGAGCACCGTCGGTTGGTCCGCTGGGCATCCCGTTCAGATCGTAATTGACCTGAAGCAGCCGCAGCTCATAGCTGGTTTAAGTTATAACACTGCAGCCGGAGTGGCCGATGTTGCATGGCCTGAAGCAATCGATATCTCTGTCTCTGATGATGGCAAGCTGTGGAGTGCAGCCGGCGACCTTGTCGCGCTCGATTCCGAACATGGAAGCCTGCCGCCAAAAGGAAAATACGCGGTGCATCGGTACTATACCGACAAGCTGGAGTGCCACGGGCGCTTTATTGCGCTTCAGATCACAGCGTCGGCCTACGCCTTCTGCGATGAGATAGAGGTGTACAGAGGGCTGAATGCGTTCCTGAAGGAGAAGCCTTCTGGGCAGGGTTTCAGCGACCTTAGGTCAGCCTATCTCAGCCGTGCTTTTTCAACAGCTGTGCATCGCAGAATTCGAGCCGATGCCAAAGCTATCCAAAATGAGATTGAATCTGCTCACATCTCGCTGGCCGCTAAATCGGCTCTGCTATTGCAGTTGACCGCGGCCCAACGAGCAGAAACATCCTACAAACCAGATCTGCAAAAGCCTGCAATACTTCCATTCGGTGACCCACATTCCCAGATATTAGCCGTTCGGGCAGCGCTATGGAAGCATCTCGGTCGGCATATGAGTGTGTGGCAGTGCTCCCCTTGGGACCCAATTGCTCCTGGCGTGTTGCCGCTCACGATCAGTGCGCCAGGTATAGAGCTTGTGATGCTTGGAAATGAGGTCCGGTCTGCTGTTCTCAATGTTTGCAATCCGGAACAAGACAGCGCTCGGGTAACGGTACGGTTTACGGGACTACCGGGCGGTTCTCGCCCACCTTCGATATCGGTGCGGCAGGTTGAATGGACGGCAACTTCCGCAGGGCCACCGGTCGCCTGTGCACTTCCAGCCGCGCGGCAGTCTGCTTTGGGATGGAGTATCGACGTGGCGCCAGGGCTTGTGAGACAGATCTGGTTCTCGATTAATACGTCGACGCTAAAGCCAGGCATCTACCGTGGGCAAGTTGTCCTTGCCTCGAGATCTGGATGGCAGACGGCGGTTCCGCTTGCCCTACAAGTCGTGAGGAGCAGTTTGCCGGAAAAGCTGTCTCTGTCTCTGGGTGGTTGGGACTATACCGACGAGCCAAACTACGGTATCTCAGCGAAAACACTGGAGCCAACAGTCGCATTTCTGAAGCGATACCATGTGGATGCGCCCTGGGCACACGACAGTGTTATGCCATTTGGCAAGCACGATGAGTCCGGCAAAATGGTTGATCCTCCAGATACTACCAAGATGGACCGCTGGCTGGCAAGGTGGCCCGCCGCAAGGTTCTACTTCATCGCCTGTAGCTATCCCGAGCCGCTGCCCGAGACCGCCGCCGCGCACCGAAGAGTTCGAGATTGGATTACCTTTTGGGCGAATTACCTGTCAGGTAAGGGGATCAAAGCTTCTCAGCTTGGGCTCCTCTTGATGGATGAGCCGCATACTGCGGCTGTCGACAAAATTATAGTGAGCTACGCCAAGGCCATTCGCGAGGCTGAGCCACAGGTTCAGATTTTCGAGGATCCAACGTGGGAGGATCCTCGGCAGGCCGATGGCTCTCTCTATTCAAATTCGACGGTTCTGTGTCCAAATCGAGGAATGTGGATTGAGAAACGATCGATTTACGAAGATGTCTATCTAGGTCTCCAGAAGGCTGGGAAACAGTTGGCATTCTACAGCTGCTCCGGCCCAGTCCGCTCCCTGGATCCGTACAGCTACCATCGGCTTCAGGCCTGGGACTGCTTTCGGTACGGGGCCGTACACATGGGCTTCTGGGCATTCGGCGACACTGGCGGCGGTTCAGCGTGGAATGAGCTGACGGCTCAGAGCGCCTGTTTCGCACCCGAATTTCTTGGGCCAGATGGATGCGAGACTTCAAAGCACATGGAGGCGATCCGTGAAGGTCTCTATGACTACGAGATGCTCACGATGCTGAGCCGGAGGGTCGATGCGGCAAAACGATCTGGGAAATTCCAAGACGTCATCGAACGAGCGCAGCGACTGCTGATTCAAGGTCCGATGCAAGTGACGCAGGCGAGCGGTGCGGAGAGCCTCCAATGGAGTTCGCCAAAAGACAGGAGTGTTGCGGACAGGGTGAGGAAACAGGCGGTTCTCATGTTGGAAGCACTATCTAAGTAGATTGCACGGAGGTGTTTTGAGTGTTCTCGCAGAGAGGGTTTGATCTTGTTTGCGAATGGGGAGCGCAAGGCATTCAATCACTCGCGTCTGATTCCGACGTGATCGTGATCGTAGATGTGCTGTCCTTCTGCACAGCCGCCAACATTGCCGTCGGTCGCGGCGCAATCATCTATCCATATCGGTATAAGGACGAAACTGCGGAAGCGTTTGCAAGATTGGTGGGCGCTGAGATTGCATCAAGCCGCAGCGGCTCCGGTTATTCACTTTCACCACAATCTCTGGCCAAAATATCTGGGGGTACAAAGGTCGTACTTCCATCGCCTAATGGCGCAACTCTTATGCAGCTCGCGGGAAGTACGCCTACACTCGCAGGATGTTTGCGCAATGCGAGGGTTGTTGCGACTGCCGCACGGCAATATGGCAAAAGGATTGCTGTTATCCCGGCGGGTGAACGATGGCCGGATGGATCGCTTCGCCCCGCGTTTGAAGACCTGATTGGCGCGGGTGCGATCCTCAGCTATCTGCAAGGCAACATGTCGCCGAATGCCATTGCAGCAGTTGCTGCATTCCAGGCAGCTTCACCCAATCTTGAAGCCATGCTTAAGCAATGCGGTTCTGGCGTAGAGTTGATCGAGCGTGGTTTTGAGAAGGATATTGAACTTGCGGCGGAACTGGATGTTAGCGAGTGCGTGCCGGTTCTTGAAGGGCCGGATCCTCCGGAAGAGGGACTACGGCTGGTACCGTGGTCATGGCGGTAGGAGAGGCTTGCCTCAGCCGAGCTATCGGTTCGCGCTGTGTTTGTAGTTGTGACGACGGCATCTCAACTGGTAGGGTCGCTGCTTGCTGCGACCGAGAGCTGTCAGTCCACACTGACTCTGGTCCATTGAAACCTAATTTTAGCTTCAGAGCCCGGTCGCAGCAAGCAGCGAAACTACCACCCGGTGAGACTGTGCAAATCGGTGCGCAGCAAGCAGCGACGCTACCGCCCCATCTTCCCGCTGATCGTCAAGCATAATACGAGTGCGGCAGCGAATATAAACAGCCTGCCGATTAAGATCCAGGCGTCATAATAGTGATCTACATGAACCTGGGACAGCTTTGACGTTACTGGATTGCCTGTCAAATACAATGCTGTGACGCTGTCTCTAATCTGAAGGTTTTTCACGTCTCGATGAGCAACCTCGCTAGATCCAACGAAATCGGTTCCCGCCACGTTATACCGGTAACTCACCATGTTCGTACTTCGTTTTGTGCTTGTTCCGCCGATTATAGTTATTATCGCTGGCACAGACTGGCCATGCGTATCCAGATCTCGATCGATTTGCTGTTGGTTTGAGCCGACCGTGTAAGAAAAGGCGCCAACCGCGAGCAGTACGAGCGAGAAAAGAATGCCGATCATTCGTTCTTTCCAGGTTACCGGTCTGTTCATTTTTACTCCGCTTGGTCGCCATCATCGTGCGCACAAGCAGCGACCCTACCATCACTGAAGTCTCGCCCTAACCAGGTTATCCTTTGAGTTGTAACTCAAATGGAACTGCACATCTGCGGTTCTGCTGCCAGATTTGACAGTGATCTTATAATCGCCATAAAAGCCCCGAACTTTAGCGATGCCGTTAGCCCCCGTTTTTGTCTCCGCATCGGTCCACCACTTTTTGTGGATAAGATTGAGCAGTCTGTCATAAACAGGCTTCGGAGTCATGTCTTTTCTCAGGAAACCAGCCGGCGCATCCTGCCATGCCCCCATATCGCTGAAATCCCACCAGGTGATTGCGTGCACGGATGGGTGGCTGAAGAGAACGGTATAAAACTTTTCGACATAGTCCGCTTGCGCCACTTCGCCTTCCGGCGTAGTAGTCCAGGGCGGCCCGGATCCGTTTCGATTGCCGGCCGGTCTCGGGCCGCTGACTATCGTCGTTTCAGTAAAGTGGATTGGCAGGCCAAACTGGCTAAACCTTTGTGCCGTGAGCCATACCGTTTCGATAGGCCAAACGCCATCGTGCATATGCGACTGCAGGCCGATGACGTCTGAAAGTGCGCTGCGTTTTTGAAGCTCACGCAGCAGGCTTACATTCGTTTCGTTCACTATGTAGTCGTTATAAATTAGTTTTGCGCCTGAGTTAGAGCGTCTCACCGCATCGCGAGACCATTGCAGGGCGGTTTGCACTACGGTTGCTGGACCATCTCGTTTGATCCAAGCGGACTCTCCGTTAGTCATGCCAGCGGAGGCGTTCGCTTCGTTTACCACGTCCCAGAACGAAATCGTATTCCGGTAACGCGAAATCAGATCGTCTATGCGCGCGTGCAGCAGCGGGATGGTCTCTTCGGCAGTCGCAGGGGCCCAACTGGGATATACTTCATGCCACACAAGAGGATGGCCCTTTGCCTTTATCCCATGCTCAACACACCATGCCGCCATCGAATCATTGCGATCATATTTGGGATGTTCGCGATCCCCCTGAAAATCGCCCCAGTAGAAGGGCAATGTGGCGTAGTTGAACAGCGCGGCATATCGTCGCTGGTATTCCCGCTGGGCCGCAGAATCAATTCCAGTGTTCAGGCCAAAGAGGTTACAGCCAAACAGAAATTCGTGACGCTGCTGGGATACATGAACTGAGACGCCTGCTGCCGGTGTTCCGTCCGGATTTAAGACTTTGATCTCCAATGCGCCCATCCGATACTTCTTGATGCGATCCTCAATTGATGCATCTTTAACTGCATCACGTGCTTTTGCCACCTCAGGATCTGGTCCAAGCGCTGTGAGGACAACATCTCGAATCTCGATCTCGCCCGGCTGCATACCAAACTGGAACCGCACGCCCAGCCCGTCAGGTCCATATGCTGGAGCCGTGCCCGAAATCGTGTACTGCTTCCAATCAGGAGTTAGAGTTGGGCTCGCCTCTGCAATCGAGTTCCACGGCGAAACGTTCTCTTCAATTACCGCTCGCATTGGGTTCTTGGTGCTGGATCTAGCTGTGAAAGTGAGGAGGAGCCGATCAGATACAGCCTGGTGCAGAACGGTGCTGAGTTCCGTACGGTAGTAGGGGGCGGAACTCTTCTTAATGGACACGTGCAACCTGGCCTGGCTCGTTATGTGTTGCTGGTCCGGGTGCTCAGTGAATACAGCATCGCCTGGATGAAGTGTGAATAGATCCCAACCTGCGCCTGAAAGCAGATTTTGGGCGTGAACCCGGGGTTGTGCAATCGTGAGAAGAGAGCAGACAAAAAGAAGGTGAAAGACTCGATACACACCGACAACCATGGCAGTGATCCTCCAGTTAGTTGGATACTACCATAGTTATGGGGTCGAGAGTACTGTTAGCGGTTTGCTATGCCGATTATCGCTCTGAAAACCCTTTCGGAGTAATGCGTTAAGATGGACAGTCGCGGTTCCGAGCTAAGCACGGAAGATGGAGCTAACGCAATTCGATCAAGGACCGCTTCAGCACGTCTTCGGTAGCCGTTCAGCTCATTAGGCAACGACTTCGATAAAAAGCACTCGTCAGGAAGCGCTGCACTCGCGAGCGATCCTGACAGTATGGCTGCCTCGCATTGGATTAACGATGACAGGGACGGTGTGCTATCGCCTGATTTTATCGTGCTGTGAACTCCAAACAGGTCAAGATCACGACGCGCTAGACAGTGTCGTCCATAGTCGAGTTCGGCAGAGATATTACGGAGCCGGTCGGTATGTATGAGGTCGCGCCACAGCATTGCAACAGACCTATGCAGTTTTGGTTCTGTCTCGCCGTGTACGGCCAGAAACATAGCAGCCAAACTGTCTGCCGCTCGCGTATATACAGTAAATGCTTCGGTTGCTGAATCAAAAGGCGAGCACGCCCAATCCTGAATTAAGGTCTCGCTCAATGCCGTAAAGTGCAGTATTGGAATGTCTCGCCTGCTGACGGTATCGCAGAGTGACGTACATAATGGATGGGCTGGTACGCCGGAATAGATGGCGTTGATTTCGCGCTTCCAGGCGTTAGCCAGCTTACGAGCATGCAATCTATCTTTACACGCGGCTCCAATATCCCGAGTAACGCGATAGAATTCAACAACGTTGAGGTGGTCCTGGCGAAGTAGTTTGGATGCAAATTGGGGTGAGGCAAACAGAGTATCCTGCCGAGACCGGACTCCCGCTCGAACTGCTCTATGCGCAAATTGTCGTGTCAGAATACTGCTCTGGTCGAGCTGAGACTGTACGAAAGTAGGATGGGTCGCGGATAGCTCTATTTCCATGTTATCCTCACGATTCAAGGAGCCATGTGTCGAGCGATTTGAGGGGAGTCAGAATCGCAATAATCATGCTACAAGGCATGTCAGTCGCAACAGTCTTGCCCGATGATGCGTAATTGTTGCGTGTAATCTATAAGATGTCAGCGAGCATTATGAAAATACACTTGCTTTGAAAAAAAGTTGCTCGCGATCTCTCCTCTAGTTCGGCAATCAAAGCGCCCACCATCTGCCGGCATCGAGCGCAGCTAGGTGTGCCGTTTTAACCTCCGGATGAACAAAACATCAAAGCCCATATTGAGGAGTTGCGCAACTTCGTTAGCGATGAAGGGTTCGACAGGAACTGGCAGAATGGGTGCAAACCCAGTTGGCAAGAGGCTGCGGCACTTGCCATGGCCTGAGATCGCACCGATCTTCTACAAACTCGTTTACATCTGAGCAGGATGCTTGCCGGGCTTCCACTTCTCGGTAGCACGGAATTCAAATGACGACGGGTCATACTTTCCTTGAATGTCTATCGGTAGATTGCGAGAGATTCGCCTTTCCTGACCGGTGGTCCAATACACTGCATTTATGAGCAATCGGCGAAATCCAACGCAAAGTAGGTCTTGAGCAGATCCCATCGTGGTGGCGAACACTCTGGAATCCGCCCCAGAACTGGTGTGGTAGGAATTCGTCCAGGCGATTGGCATCATAGGATTGTTCTTCGGTCCGTATACAGCCTTTGCGGTTTCGTCGAGGCTCTCCGTTACCTCGCCAAACAGTAACGTGTAACAGTACTTCGGCATCGGCAGACGTACCTGATAAACATCTGTTTTAACAAATATTGAGCCGGGCTCTATACCTTTCAGGATCGGGTGTTTGGTCGCTTCGGAGGCGATAATGCCTCGTGTGCCTTCTTTGCCGTGTGCCCCATGGTGAGCGATCCAGGTCTCGCCAAAGATCTGTCGCCCGAAGCCACCCTCATAATCCGGGTTTTTGTTATCCCACGAATACTTTTGGTACGCACTCCCCTTTAGATTAAATGCATGAGTCGAAGTGCGGAGACCAATCATCGGCCGGCCACTCTCCGCATAATCAACGATATATTTCATTTGATCGTCGGGCAGGTTGCGCCACCGGATTAGCATGATTAGCAAGTCGGCATTCTGAAGATGCTCGAGACCGGGAATGTTGGTGTTGATATTCGGACAGATTGTGCCATCTGCCGGATCGATTGCAAACAGAACATAGCATTTGAACCCGTGTTCGAGAGCCAATATGCGAGCAAGCTGTGGCATCGACTCTTCGGAACGATACTCCTCGTCTCCAGAAATAAGCACAACCGTTTTACCATTGGGTTTCGCGTGCCCGGGCTGTGGCATAACCGTGAGCCAGGGATCGCTGGCAGGATCGGCAAACACACTGCTTGCAAATGCGAAGGTCGCTAAAATAAGGAGCAGCACGGTTATAAGTGACTTTTTCATCATTCCCCACTAGAACATGAAGTCCGTGGTACTCAACTTCACGTGGTTATCTTGAGGTCAGACTATACGCCAAACGGCGTATTCTCTCCTCTATTCGCAGGACACTTCTCTTGTACAGTCGAATGGTCCAACTATGTGGGAGGGCTATCAGATGAGAAGTGTGATACGAGCAGTTCTAGTGTCAACTGCTATTTTTGCTGCGTCAAGAGCGTCTATGGCAGATGTCGGGCAGGTGATTTACTGGGAAGCATCTGCGAATTTACCAGCAGCGGTCGAGGATAGGTCCGGTCATCATCTCGATGGCGCTGGCAATATTCGCATTTCCACCAGTCCGATGGCAGTAGATCTCGACGGTTCCGCTTCTTCCGTTGTTAGCCAACAGATCCCTTTGGAGCTTCGATCTCGCTCGGGAGCATGGACCGTGGCAGCGTGGACTAGACCGAGGCGATTCACTATTGAAGACAGGCAAAATCAAAGAAGACTGTTCTCGTATGGCCGTTTCCCAGACTCGAGCTTCAATGTAGACTTGCTTTCGACAGGACAGGTCTCTGTCTTTCAGACATACCGGCTCGCGGAAAGATCCATTTCCGTTGGAAGCGGAACGGCCCAACCGTTGTCCCTCAACCAATGGGCATTTGTTACAGTCACCTGTGACGGATCTAATCACACTCGTGTGTACATTAACGGCCGCTTACGTGCGGATCAAAGACTGCCTAATGGGTTCAAACAGGACCTTACTGCATTTGGCGAATTCACTCTGGGCAGTTCCTGGCACAACTTTGATGGTCTTGCCGCGGCCGCATATCTTTATAACCGTGAGCTCGATTCTGCCAAGGTACTGCGATTGTTCGAATCGAATCAAAATCGCTTCCATGTATCGCTGACAGCAGAAGAGGCTGCTGCGGACGTCGGCATCGAGAACCAGGAGGCAATCTCAAAGTCGCAGCAGTTGGTTCTGGCCCGCGATTACCATGGTGCAATAGTCCTGCTATCCAGGGCTCTCTTGCGGCGGGGTGGAACCGCAGCACTGCGAAGCGTCGCGCACCTCATGTTGGCACAAACGCTCGTTGCGTCAAAGCGGCAGAAGCAGGCTCTGCTCGCCTACAAACAGATCGAATCCTCAAGCGATTATCCCATGGTGCATCGACGAGAGGCTGGAGAGCTCGCGCGTGAGCTGGTTAACAAGCTGTCCGGTAAGCCTGCTCGTGATGCTAACGCGACCCACGTTGTTCCCCCCGCGCTACCATCCGTTGGCCGAACAATCTACATGTCGGTTTCTGGTTCGGATAAGGCATCCGGAGATGCGAGGCACCCGTTGGCTTCACTTTCAGGGGCTCGGGATACGATCCGTAAACTTCGCAGTTCCGGCGTGACTAAGGGCGCAATTGAAGTCGTTATCGAACCTGGCGTCTATCCTGTGACGAGCTCGCTAACGCTCGGTACAATCGATAGCGGCACACGCGTGTCTCCCGTTGTGTACAGGGCTCGGGTGCCAGGCTCGGTGACTTTCTATGGCGGAGTGATCCTTAAGGGATTTGCGGCAGTTACGGATCCGTCGATTGCGCGGCGTCTGCCAGAGAGTTCGCGTAACAAGGTTCAGCAATGTGACCTCAAGTCACGCGGGATAATGGAGTACGGCGCCTTAGGTGTACGTGGATGTGGTCAGCGCGAATCACCACCAACACTGGAACTCTTTGTCGACGGCAAGCCAATGACCGTTGCAAGGTGGCCCAATAGAGGCTTTGTTGAGCCGACGAAACTTGTTGATCCGGGGAATGCTGCTCAAAACCGTCCGTCGGTTCTGGCGTACGCAGACGATCGACCTTCACACTGGAAGGATGCCGAAGATCCATGGATATTCGGATACTTTCATTACTTATGGGCAGACGCGACCGCGAAGATAGGAAAGATAGATACGGAAGCGAAAACGCTCGCGACGGCAGAAGCGTACGATTACGGCGGTTCCGGCATGAGCACTGAGCAGGGAATTAAGTACTACATTTTCAACCTGCTCGAAGAGATAGATGAACCCGGCGAGTGGTATCTGAACCGTAGTTCGGGCCTCCTTTACCTCTATCCGCCATCAGATCTTGCAAAATCGAAGGTTGAGATTTCGCTGATCAATCGGCCCATGATAACAGCTGACCACCTGTCTAACGTTTGGTTTGTTGGACTGGACTTCGATCTTGGTCGCGATGATGGCATCGTACTTAAAGAGTGCAGCGATTGCATCGTCGAGAAGTGCCATGTTGAACGGATGGCATGCAATGGAATCCGTATTCTGGGCGGATTTCGTGATATGATCCTCGATTCAACCGTAGCGGAAACGGGTAGGAGAGCAACCGAGGTGATTGGCGGCGACCGTGTTACTCTAACTCCGGGCAATCATATTGTAAGTAATTGCACCATTCACGATTTTGGTAGGATAGATCGTACCTACACGCCGGGCGTTCAGCTCGAAGGTGTTGGAAACCATGTTACTCACAATTTGTTTTATAACTGTCCAAGCAGCGCGATGCGCATTGAGGGCAACAATCATCTAATCGATTACAACGAAGTGCATCACGTTTTGTTGGAGTCGGATGATCAGGGTGCGATGGAGCTGTTCGGAAATCCAACCTATCGCGGCGTCGCGTTTCGCTTCAACTACTATCATGACCTTGGCTCCGGAGCCGCTGAAAAGATGGTGGCAGGGCAGGCAGGCATTCGCTTCGACGATGTTATCAGTGGACTTGAAGTTTACGGGAACGTATTTATACGAGCAGGGAATGGCGGCTTTGGCGGCGTTCAAATCAACTCTGGCCGGGACAATGTCATCGACAACAATGTTATATGTGATGGCAGGTTTGGTGTTACTGGCGGTTACTACCCTGGCAACGCGATGTGGCAGCAGATTAGGGACGGTCATGCCCCAGCTGAATTCTACATGACGCCGAAATATATGAACGCCTATCCAGAAATGCGCGGTATGATGTTGCTTCCGGCCGTGAACCATGTCTGGAGAACTGCATTTATTAACGTTGCTACTCAGATCAATAGCGATCCTATCACTTACGATTTGATTGGCAACACGAGCTTCAAGTTATCCAGTGATAAGTTAAAGTTGTTGCTAAAGACGGGGACCTTCCAGAGTTCAGATCGATCGGCAACCACGCCGCCAGCGTTTCGAGCCATTCCGTTTGACGAAATCGGCCCTTACCCTGTGCCATGATTAGCGAGAGTAATTTTAACGTGAGAGAATCGTGTCGTATACCTGCACACGCCTCCACAGATGGCTGCACTCCTTGATAAACTGCAGGTGATCCGGGTGGTCCTGATACACGTCGTGCGCTGCGCTATCCGCGAATTCGACCACCAGGGCCACATCGTATGAGTTATCCACAACGTCTCTCTGAGTACGCGCCGGGAGGCCCACATCGAATCTCTGCACGCCGGGGATTCCGGCGAGGTATGTCTGGCATCCACCGACGAGGTTGCGTGTATCCTCTGCATCGTCGCTGTTTGCAAGCCAGAAATAGACCATATGAAGAAAAACAGTGTTGTTCGCCAAGTTAATAACTCCCTAAAAATTGCTGCGAATAGTCCAGATTCGCCGAACTAAAGTATATACGACATATCTGCAAAAGAGGTATGAACTAGAAGCCAGGCACTGCAAAGCTTAAACAAAACTCAGCCCGCAGACTGTACAATTAAACTCTACAATGATCAAGGAGGAACGAATTGAAAACAATTTTCTGTACGGCTTTACTGCTGTGCCTCGGTGTGATTGCGTTAGCCGATGGTGTGGCGAAGGAGCTGAAGGCTACCTATGACGCTGTCGTAAAAACATATGCCAGTGTTGATGCAAAGGCGTATAGCTCTTATCTGGCCAAGGATTATGTATATGTCGATCCAACAGGCAAAGTTACCAAACGTGAGGCCTATATTAAGGAAGTCAACGAACTGTTCGGATCGGCAAAATCGGCGAAGCTAGACGCGAAATTTGTAAAGTACACGGTTAAGGGCGATACGATTGTTCAGGACTTCGATGTGCATATGACGCTTAAGCTGAAGGCAAGTGGTGTCACCACAATGCATGAAGTAGGCGCAGACACGTGGAAGAAGATTAATGGAAAGTGGCTCGAAATCAAGACCGTTGACAAGACTTTCGACGTCAAGTAACAATTGGCGATCCTGCTACTGGTGCTGCACGGCTCCTGAATCTGCAGCTAAACCGCGATATCGGGGACGATGATAATAATCGTCCCTGATGTAATCTACTATTCCTGCCATTCCAATTACGGGACTGCTCTTCGATGGAATAAACTTTGAGTCATCGGACAAGGCAGCATCATTAATATTTTGAAATATTTGGTTATTGTTTACTAGCACGCTCGGATGTGATCCTAAATCAGTTCCAACATGATAGACGTAGTTCGACCGCAGGTCGACCGGCGAATCGGGCAATAGCAGGTAGCCAGGGTTCCAGGGAGCATCACATTCTGGGGCTATGATCAAGTTGTATCGAACAGTGATCCCTGGTGCGTAGATGTCGACCAATGGAGCGCAATAGTCCACTTTGCGTGAGCGGTACATTGTATTGAAGTACACCTCAGAGGTTGTTCTCGAGAAGTAACCTTTCGACTGATCAAGCTCCGCTTGAGTAATACTCATGTTCTGTTCGAACATCGCGTATTTGCGCTTCTCATAAGCAATATTGTTGTAGAATTGATTTATAGCGTCCGATCCGTTGTATCCACGCATGTTGAGTTTGAGTGGGAAACAGCGTACGTCATCGCCCCATTCGCGAGTGAACTGGTTGTTGTACACCTTTGCGTAACCTCGATAGATGATGCACACATCGTGGCCAACAGGAGATACAGACATGCCAAGATCGCTGAAGCTGCAGTCGTGCACACGAAGGTTGAACGCCTTTCCAATATCGATGATGGTTTGCGGGCCTTTGGAGCAATCATAGTTCCTAAAGGAGCAATGTGAAACCTCGAAGTCCAGATCAACGGAAACGAGGTTGGAAATTGGCGACCAGTCTTCACTGATAATGCCGGCAGCATCGAAGGTGCAGTTTTCCCACTTGAAATTGTAAAAGCTGCTTGCCTTTGAGCCGTCGAAGAGACGCGCACGGTCGTAGATCCAAAACGTTCCGCCGCGTAGCATTGACATGTTCTTAAAGATCAGATCGTGGCTTGCGCCTCCAATCTTCATGGAGTTGCCATTATAATCTAAATACCGCAGCCCATCGAATGTAACGAATGCGAGATCTCGAACTTCGTTGGAATGGGAATGTGACGTCGTAAACACGACCTTCGAGCCAGCTCTAATTGTGATTGGTGCTCCAGGTGCCCCAGATAGCATGCTCATCGTTAATCCGGAGTACGTTCCCGAATTTATAAGGACAGTATCGCGTGGGTTAAGCCCGAGGCTTGTCTGCGCAGCCGGATAGTTAAGTTCGCCAGAGCCATTACCGATTGTTATGGTTTTGCCCACACATTGTGCAGGCGTGAAGACGCAAAGAATGCACGCAATGATCACTGTTGGCATCTGGTTACTGAACTTGACCATTGGGCACCTCCGATGGACTTAATCCAAGTTGGGACACGTGTTGCTTCTACCGCAGTGTAGGCTATTCCATGCGCAGGTCACTACTGCTCGTGATCTGATGCAAGGCGCTCAGAGTTAAATTAACGGCCTCGGCGCACGTAAGCGAATGCCCTTCGAGCCAAAGTTGTGCATCACATTTGACCATTTCGAATAGTGGAGAATTCAGATTCGAATCGAGTTTACCTAGGTACGCACTCTTCAGGGCCGCTGCTGCCCCTAATATCCTGACGGCATTGTCGTGATCGCCATAAAATTCGACCACTGGCGCGAGCATCTCCATCAGTTTACTGCAGTCTATGACGCTTGCCATATCGCAGTACAACTGAAGAGCCTGAAGCTTAAGCTTTATGGCTTCGCTGTTATTTCCCATCTGATTTTCGACTGACGATTTTTCGACCAGCGCCCCGGCGAGCGCCCCATTTTCGCTTCTTTTAGTGAACAGAATAATCGCCTCGTCGATATTGAGAATCGATTCGCTGTAGTTACCGCGCAACGCTTCAAGACGTGCCAGGTTAACCTGCATCCAGGCGACACCAAGCCTTGAACCAGTACTTCTAAAACACGCCATTCCTTCTTCAATCGCTAAGGCGGCACGTTCATGTTCGTTTGCCCGTAACAGAAAGTTGCTTAGTTTAAATATAGCCCAGCTCGGATCGCTCGAAGTCTCGTGCAGAATCGTGATGCTGGTCTCAGCCAATTCAATCGCCTTGGAAACGTCCTCTTCGATATCAGCGATACAGCACAAAGCCCAACCGTAGGATGCGCGGTCACCTTGCATGAGGAGGGTAGATGCGGCCAAATCGTAGTAGCGCCTTTTCGTTTCTACATCGTTCGCGGTATGGCCTAACCTCAACAACACGCCAGACGTCATGTTCGGACAGCCGATCTCGCTGAACATTGCCTCGCTCTCCAGCAGCCACCGGATTGCATTTGTGCAGTCTCCCTGTTTGGTGGCGAGTACGCCGGCAACCTCCGCAGTCCTGGCGCGAGGAACTGATTTTACGTCAATTGCTAATCTAAGCGTGCGCTCTATCAGATTTCGACCTTCAATCACAGGTATCCATGGGTGCCAAATTTGGTAGCTTTGGGCCAGAGAAAGCGCTCTTGTTACATCGCTATTCTCTACGCTCCATTGCAGCGCGGATCGGAAATTATCGATTTCAAATGAGGTGCTGATCAGAGCAGGGCGTGCTGAAGTGCCTGTCTCAATTGTTGAACTTACGGAGATCATATAGTCGCAGTGACGCCTCGCGAGATCTTCGATGAGCCCCTTAGTAAGACGCGACTTTGAATACTGTCGCAACGTGTCCAACATGCGAAACCTCACTCCGACATCGGTTTGTTCAGCGATAATTAGCGAGTGGAGTCGCAGCTCCTCGAGAAGATTAAGAGTTTCAACTTCGAGCTCATCATGCGATGGCTGAACTTCAGCACCTAAACTGTATCCACTCAACAGGTAATGTGCCGCCTCAATAGACCATGAGCCCTGGAAAATCGAGAGAGATGTGAAAAAGGATTTGACGTGGTCCTGCAGCAGACTGTAACTCCAATCCATCGTTGCGTTTAGTGATCTGTGCCGATCTGCAACTGCCGCTGCCGATCGGCGCGTCGATAGCAATGCAAAACTAGAGTTGAGCCGCTCCAACATCTGTTCTGGCGAGAGCGTAATCGAGCGGGCAGCTGCAAGCTCGATAGCGAGCGGGATTCCGTCCAGGCGTCTGCATAGGGCCGATACGGCCTTTGAGTTCTTCGCAGAGATACAGAATTCTGGCCGCACAGCCAGGGCTCGATCGACAAATAACTTCACTGAGGGGTTGTTGCATAGCGATTCTATGCCGTCATGTTCTGCTGGTGTTGTTAGTGGCATAAGGACGAACTCCTGTTCGCCGATCACCTCTATTCGGCGCCGCGACGTTACCAGCATCATCAAATCCGGGGCGAGATTGCGGAGAGATTCGATGGTGTACCCGACTTCCGGCAAGAGGTGCTCAATACTGTCGATTATAAGCAGAAACGACCGCCCCGTGATCTCGTTGACAATGAATTCGAGAGGATTGCTGCCTTCGCGCCTATCGGGTGCGATTGCTCGCAAAATGATTGAGAGCACAGCGCCGAATTCGTTAACATCGGACATCGACATGAATCGAACGTCGCCATACTGTGCTTCTACACGTCTCGCCGCCTCGATCGCGAGCGTCGTCTTGCCAGTTCCTCCGGAACCAGTAATTGTAACAATTCTACGGTGTGGCTGAGGCGGATCGCCGGATTGACTGGCGCTTGCCAGTTTACTGCGCGACGAAGGCTGCAACAGAGCGGTTAACTGGTGAAGCTCATCTTCTCTACCAATTAGTCGTTTGAACCGGAGCGGTAAATTCGATCCATGAGTTTGTCCCGTCGGCTTCTCAGGAGGTTTGGTAGCCGTTGTTGGCACGATAATGGTGTCTCCTCTGCCTGAATCGGAAACTCGCTTTAAACCGATCTGGGCTGCCAGTTCGCAGGATCCGCGCGATGGCATAGCGCCAAACGCATCGCGGTAAGCGCGTACCAGGTCGTCAAACTGTTGAACTGCCGCACCTGGACGCCCAGATGCAACGTATAGCCTCATGAGTGTACGATGCGTCCTTTCGTTGAGGTAGTCTACAGTAAGAGCTTTAAGCGCGTAGTGCAGTGCTCTATCGTAATCCAATAAATAAACGCACGACTTAACCAAAGCATTCAGGCACCGCAGATAGGCTTCCGACAGCCTTATCCTCTCCGCAGAAATCCACTCAGCGTCGTAACCGGGCAGCAATTCTCCCTTGTAAAGCTCTTCTGCAGATGTCAAGCGCTGCAGCTGATCGGTGTCCAGTGATTGAAGCGCTTTATCAACTGCGGATTCAAAATCAGAAATATCGGTCGTAACGGCATGCGGATTTAGCCTCACGAAATTTCGATCGGCCTGCAAAATGGTGCCTGCAGAAGCGGGGAGTGGTTCCAATATGCGTCGCAACGTCGATATCGATTGATTGAGATTGTCTCTGCCGTTGGGCGCCTCGGGCCACAGCAGTTCGGTCAGAAGTTCTCGAGAGTGTGATTTGGCAAGAAACGAAGCGAGATAGGCAAGAAGCAGGCTGTTTTTTTGTGTACGAAACTGGGTGATTACCCTGTCGGAATGGATCACGCGAAGTCCGGCCATAAGTTCAACGCGGCATCCATGTGTCGTGGACATCGAGTTTCCCTTCCATTACAACGGGAAGCTTTGACAACCGGTTAGGCGGCAAAAGAGGCGATGAACAATTCAACGTGGTTTTGAGTGATACCTGCGCAATCAATTTTAGAATTTGTTTAGAGTGAGATTGTAAGATCAGAGTTGTGCAGTGTGAACCCCTATTCTGGGGTGGAGCGCACCCAATTGCCTGTCCTCAACGTGCAGACCATAACCGGCCATTCATCATGATTTGGTTTGCCTCTCTCGCGTCGTCAAAGGAGCTATCAATATGAGAGTTCGCATCTTGAAATTCGCGCTTTCGTTTGCCCTATGGTGCGCAGTAAGTATTCCCGTACCTGTCCATGCACAGCTTGTTACGAATGGCGGCTTTGAAATCACTACAAATGGCCCCGGAGAACTGGGTTACAACACCAATGCTGCGAGCTGGTCAACTACGGGTTATAACTTTCTGTTCAGTCCCGGCAGTGCAGATACGACTGGTGTCACTGGCGAATATGGCAATTTTCAGCTTTGGGGCCCAGGTAATGGCTCCAGTAACGGATTGCCGCCAACAAGTCCGGCTGCGGGTAATTTCATCGCGGCGGACGGTAATTTGGATTCATTACCGGTTACGCAAACGATTAGCGGTCTAAATATCGGCGACAGCTACCAGGTTGGATTCTACTGGGCTGCAGGACAGCAAGGTGGATATTTTACGGGCGCAACGACGGAGCAGTGGATCGTCAGTCTCGGTGCAGAAACGCAGTACAGCCCCGTTGCATCGATCCCATCAGAAGGATTTTCCGGATGGCTCTCCCAGTCATTCGTATATGTCGCGACTGCCGGCAGCGAACAGCTGTCCTTTTTGGCCCATGGCACACCTTCGGGCGATCCACCCTTTGCGCTGCTCGACGGCGTAACAATGTCAGATTTAAGTCATCCCAACGTTCCCGAACCAGGATCCGTTGCATCAATGACAATATGCGGGATATGTTTGGGCTACTCACTCCGTCGCCGACATTCGCGACTGTGCAAATAGGTACTAGAATTTGCAAAACGAGCCCGCATTCGGCCGTCATGGGCCGATCGCAGGCTCGTTGTTTGCTGCGTGCACCGGGCTGAATCGATACGCGACAGCAAATGTGCAGGTACAAATCCAGACTATTAGGCACTTCTTATTTTTCGCACTATCACTCGACCGACATTGTGGGCGCCAGGCAGAAAATGCCCAAAGGCATTCGACGGTTTCCCGTCGGCGCAGCGTCTCGCCCGCATGCGCATCCTGCCCGCCGTTCCCCGTTACGCCATGTCTCTACGTGAAGTACAAAATAATATAAGTTGGACCCGTTCACGTTCTCGTTTCAGGCGCTGCTTCACGGAAATGCGTTTCCAGGAATCACTGCGACCTCGATGGCAGTCGAGATTGCATTTCATACCGGTTGCCGCTTTAATCCGCATCGAAGCGCTATAATTATATCAATACCTTTTTCAAACAAATAGAGGCTTCCGTTACTGTATCGTTACCTGAAAGAATTATTTGAAATATTCTGGTAACGGTTAGCATTGTATACAGATTGCAAATCAACTTGAACTTTCCAGACCATCGTGCGGAGATCACACATGGCAGGTGTTCGGCTTAAACCATTAACCGTTTGTCTGACAGGTCAGTTTTCGGTAGTCCAGGAGAATGTGGAGCTCGACGGCTTCGACGGCGAGAAGGCACGAGAACTTTTCACGCTGCTAGTGTTGGCAGGTGACTCCGGCGCCAGGTTTGAGCAGCTAACCGCAGATCTGTGGCCTAACGATGCTGTGCTACCTGAATCTACAGAAGACAGGCATTCAAAGCTGAGGGCATGTCTCCACAGAATGCTAAAAGGCCGCCCTAACCCGAAGAAGAAAGTTCAGCGATTTTTGGAAGAGGGGAGATTGCAGTCTCCATACAAGAGCATTCGGTCTTTATACCTGGCGAATGTCTCGGTTGATGTTCTTGAGCTTGAGAAACTGTATATTGAAGGATCCATACCTGCACTGAAAACAGCAGTCGAAATGTTTCGGGGCGAACTTCTTCCAGGTTCAAAAGTTGAAAGAATACGCCAGAAGCGCAGCGAACTCATACAAAAGCACCTTAGTGCTCTCGATCGTCTAATTCTTGATGCACGCAATGCTGGAAATACCATAGACGCTGTAAGCTATTTGAATCGCCGCATCCAATGCCATCCATCCATGCGAGAACAGTACACCGGGCAGCTCATGGATGTACTGATACAGGCTGGGCAGGAGAACGAGGCGCGAAACGTCTATCATGCAACACTTGGTCCACGAATTGCGCCGGACGCCGCACTTTCAGCTCGCATCGCTGGACTGAAGCGATCTGATCTAAGAGAAAGGTTGCCGGACCCACCACAGTCTGCTCCAAGAGCTTCAAAACACCTCACTCAGCTTGTCGGACGGACTTCGGAACTGCGTGACCTGATGGCATTGCCAGACACCATGAGGTTCGTGACTATTCAAGGACCGCCAGGAGTTGGCAAAACTAGCCTTGCAAAGAGCTATTCGGCCAGTGTAAGCGTTCTCTATAATGGCAAAGTTGTGTTTGTTGACCTAACCGTTAGCAGAACTTCCTGCGACGTGGAACGCAGAATCCTGGAAGCATTTGAGGGTCCTAAACAACCGACAGCGCCATTTGGCCCTGCAATTGCGGAGCTCATTGGCAAGAACCGCTTGCTGCTCATTTTGGACAACTGCGAACATGCGACAAAGGCTTGTGCGGAGGCAGTGGAAGCCATTATTGCGGCATCGCCTGGCGTCCGCATTGTTGCCACCAGCCTAACTGCAATTCGACCGCGTTGTGGTGAACATATTATTAAACTTCAGCCCCTGGACCTGCCCGTTCAGATTGGCACCCGTCAGGACCTTCGTGAGGCCCTCGTTATTGCGAAAAAGAACGAAGCAGTTGCGTTGTTTGTTCGCGAAGTTAGTCTGCTGAGGGTCGGGTTCCAGCTAACGGAAGAGAATCTCGGTGTCGTCGTGAATCTTGTGCGTGCGTTGGGTGGACTGCCGCTCGCGATCAGGCTTGCTGCAACGGCATCCATGACTTGTTCACCTAAACAGATGCTGGAACGGTTAAATAGGGAAGGTACAGCCTACCTTCGAGACGATGGGTTATCTCTTCCCGAAAGGCACAGAGCGCTGCATGCTGTGCTCTCCGTCGCGTTTGAGCTCTTGTCGGACGAGGAAAAGAGCCTTGCAATATGCCTCGGAGCATTAACTTCTAGCTGGACGCTGGAAGCGGCTGCCGCTGTATGCGGTATTGAGACAGCGGAGCCACTACTGAAGCGGCTCGTAGAAGCCTCCATCGTTGAGTTCTATGACGCCGAAGGAGAGACTCGGTACTATCTACTTCAGACAATGCAGATATGGCTACGTGAACGCTTATTAGACTCCGGCAGCGCCGACTTGGCGCGACGCAGGCATGCACAGTACTATCGAGACCGCGCAATTGATATCGATCCAAAACTAAAGGGACCCGATCAGACGACCTGGCTGCGCCGAGCGCGTCTCGAAGTCGACAACGTCCGTTCCGCGACCGAGTGGTGTCGACGCTCAGATGAAGTTGAGCTTGGGATGACTCTCGCTTCGAACTGGTGGCGCGTGTGGAGCATGACTGACGATCTCAAATACGGGTATCAAGTCATAACCGATTTTATCGATGCCGACTCCGGCAAGGCGCCGCTGCTAACGCGATCACGTGCGCTAAGTTGTGCGGCAATTCTGGCGATGCAAACATTAGATTTTAGTAACGCAAGGCGCTGTTTTAACGATGCCCTTGCGATTAATGATGCTTGCAAGAATACGGTTGGGACAGCCTCTGTCTACGCGAACCTTGGCGCGTTGGAGCGGCAGTGCCACAATTTTGAGGCGGCTGAAGCCAATTTGCTTAAGATGGTTTCGCTGTACTCGACAATCCCAGACATTCAGTTTCCTTCAAATGCGTATATTATGCTTGCGGAGAACGCTTCCAGTGCGCTTTGGTTGGACAAGGCGCTGCACTATTGCAACCTCGCGCTAGATCTGTTTAGACAGGCTGGTGACAAGCATAATGTCGCAGTCACGATGCAGTCCCTAAGTGAAACGCACTACAACCTGGGCCAGATGGAGCAAGCATTAATTGAGCTTGAGATCGCACTCGATATTTCGGTAGAGCTTGAAAACTGGCGGCTCATCGGCGAGTGTTACTACTACCTTATGCGGCTTGCCGTCGGTTGCGGCGCCTGGAACGCGGCCGCAATTCTCGATGCGCTGCATGCCCCGTTGATGAGAGGAAAAAACTTACCTCGCCAGTCGGGGGATTGGCCAACCCAAAAGGCCATTCACGAAGCCGTGTTGGGGTCGATCGAAGACAGCAGATACCGTAGATATTTAGAGGAGTATGCAAACGCGGATGACGAGCTAGTCGTCACTCTGATGAAAAGCATTTGTGAACAGCTCAGAGATATGGTGGTTGTAGTGAAACCGCCTCCGGTGCTAAACCTGTAACTTATTGCTGCCCCCGCATCCAGGATGCAGGGGCGGCGGAATGGCTCGAAGAGAGCGTTGAGAATGGCTATTGTGCGATGACAATATAGCCGATCACGATACCGTTGGCCGTGATGAAGCCATTGGCTTCGGTACCGATAGCGATTTCACTGGGATCGAGCACTGTTCCGCCATTAGTGACGGAATATCCGCTGGCGACGTAGGCTCCAGATGGGCCAAACAGATAAACCGAGCAGGGAATATCTGCATGAGCAGCGACAGGGTAGAAGAGCTGAGGGACGCACAGGGCTGCGCCAAGCAGTGCTGTGACAAAGTACCATCGGGACTTTGCTGTGAGTGTCCGGATAAGCATTTAGGCCTCCATACTGGGAGGCCCACGTGCCCACTGTTAGGCATTTACATTTGCGAGAATTGTTCATCGTGGCCTCCGTTCACAAGAGAGAACGGAGACATAAGCGACTTTTTTTATGAATCAAAACAAACTGAGAATTTGTTTATCAAGTTTGTAAAATACGGTTACTGGGTCTTTTCAAAAACGATAATGTGCTGTCTCGGCAAAACACCGATGGTCTCTTTCCACTTCAGAGGGAAGATTGACATCTCTTTTCTCACCTGCGCCACCGTCATCTTGTGCACAAGCTTGATCGGTACGTTCGGGTCTTCTTTTCTGTATTCAACGAATACGAGGCGACCGCCTTTCTTTAACGCCTTTACCATCGCTTTTGTCATCTCATAGGGATGGTCGAACTCATGGTAGACGTCCACCATCAGGATTAGATCGACCGACTGGGCAGGCAAGGCCGGATCGGTTATCGTACCAAGCAGTGGAACTACGTTTCGAATGCCAGCCGCTTGGGCTTTGTTGCCGACGATCTCTAGCATCTCTGGCTGAATATCTTCGGCATAAACCTTTCCGCTCGGAGCAACGAGCTTTGCCATCGGGAGCGATAGGTAGCCGCTGCCCGCGCCAACATCCGCAACAACATCTCCAGGCTTAAGCTTGAGCGCCTTAATGAGCATTGATGGCGCCTCTTCCGCTTCGCGCTCGGGGCGATCCAGCCAATCCGCAGCTTCGTGTCCCATCACCTGAGCCATTTCGCGACCCATATAAAACATGCCCGTACCATCCGGGTCGTGCTCGTCGTGGCGTACATACCTTGGCGGCGCTTGCTGGGCAGTCTGAGATTTCGCACTATTCGGGCATGCGACGCCTGCGATTCCGACAAGGGCAAGAATCAAAATAGATCCCGAACTGCGATTGAATCTCATGGATGTAACTCCTTCAGACACGGATGATGGGAAGAACGTGCGGTGTGGCCGTTGCTCGGCGCGCTATTGCTTGAATTGTAACACAAAGACGCACAATGAACACAACGGCGGATCGCCAAACAGAATCGTGGCGAATTAGCACGTGCTAATTCGCCTCGATTGCCTGCTCAGTCTGGAACAATCTAAAATCCAATAGAGTAGTTGGTCAGGATTAACTGTCGGCGGATGCCCCAGAAGGCGATCCCATTGTGCTGTCCGTCCTCATCGATGTAGTTCAACTGAATTTTGTTGTTGTTTCCGTTGAGGTAGTAGTTAAGTCCGAATGTGTATTCGTTCAGGTTATGGTTCGATGGGCCACCAAGAGTTACCCCGGCCACACTGGATCCGTGAACGGAAGGATTCCATTCATCGATCTTCGCCACAAGTTGCCACTTTTTCGATAGTGAGTATCCGTAAAGTGCGTAACCACCAAGGCCAATTGAACGTCCTGTTAGCCCTCCTACAGCCGATTGATCAAGCGTGTAGGCGCCTTCAGACTCGAACACGTTGCGACCGTATTTGTACAGTATTGTGTAGCCGGCTCGATCTCGAGATGGTTTGGGGTGTACATTGTCAACGTTCGTGCCCCCGAATACTCCAGCGATCAAATTGCGAATCCCGGTGTAGTTGGCCACAACGTTGGCAAATTTCGTGCGATCGTTGTCAACGTTGTTTTGCACCGCTCCGTTGTCGTTGAAAACACCAAAGCTAACGTTGCCCTGTGCAATCTTGTAGCTCAGAATTGCACCTGTATCACGAACGTATCCGACTCGCCCACCGTTCGTTGGCAGGCCGTTCATAATGGACCGTTCTATCGTGTATAGCGCCACAGAGGATCGGTTGCCCTCTTCGGTCATGCCAGTCTTTTCAGCGCCGACTTGAAGCCGAGCATGTGAGTTTAGCTGATAGCCTGCCCATGCTTCCTGAACGACATCGTTTGTGGCGTTTGCACCGACCGACGTCACCACTGAGGTTCCGGAAACAGTGGAGCTGTTCGAACTGAGGTTGGGGATCTTCGCAAAGTCAATGAGGACGTAGAAGTCGGTCTTCGGAGCGATATTGCCTGTGACACCAATTTCTGCGCGGCGCAGTCTAAATGTATCTCCAACGCCTCCGCCATAGTTGCGTCCTGCCGGAGCAGAGCTGCCAGATGCCTGGCCGCCAGCAGTTGAGCCTGGAGCATTGAGATACCACGTTTGAACGTCGCCAAATAGGCGAAGGTTATACTTCTTGGCCAGGTCTGCAGGGCTAATGCCAACGGTTACTTTCTTTTCAAGCTCAGTATCAGTATCCTTCCTAAGCTGCTTTAAATCGTTTGAAGTGTGCTCGCTTGCTAACTTTGCTGCCGCCGCAGTTTTTGCCGCATCATCTACCTTACCATTGAGCATAGTGAGTTGTGCCGACAGCTCTGCTGTCTGCGTTTTCAGTGCGGCGATGTCATCTTGAGCCTGTTTCAAATCGCTTCCGATTACCAGAAGCTCCTTCTTAAACTCCTCCGATAGGTCGCGGATCTCGTGGAGGCTTGAAGCTATTTTATCTACATCCGATTTGGATACCGACTGGGGTTTCGGCGCCTTTGTGCTTTTGACGAGTTCATCAATACGTTGTAAAACTCGTTCAATGATTGTCGCCATTTCGTAGCGAGTGAGCGTCTGCCCACCCAGGAACTTGCCATCGGCAGGGAAGCCCTTGATCAGGCATTTTCCAGCTAGATCTTGCACAGCAGAGTATGCCCAGTGAGTTGAAGGAATGTCTTTTGCGACGTCTTGAGCGGCAACTCGCAATGTAATTAGGGATGCCCCGATGCAAAACGGAATAGAAAATTTAGCGTGCAAGTAGCAGATCTACCTTCCTCATCGTGGTGGATCGTTCATTGAAATTTTTTGAACGTCAGAAAATGGTTACTATGCGACAGCTCATATCTGAGCATCGAACCGCAGATTTTCAGTTGAGTAATAAGATACTGTTAAGGCATTGTTAATGTAAAGTTATAATGCAGATTAAGGAGGATCAAGACGAGGAGACAGAGGTTATTCTGGGCGTTTGTTCAAGTGAAATTGTGATTAGTTGCCACATTAACAAATTCGGGTAACCTGTCGAATAGTCGAATATTCTCGATCGAGCGAAACATCTCGGTGGGACGAGGTGCAGTTTACGGAGGCTGAAGCATGAGCTTTACAGATGCCAGACTGACGCGAAGAGAAATTACTGAGATGGTTGGAGCGGCGGCGATGACATTAGCAAGTCCGGGTGCTGCAAGGTCAGATCAACCCCAATATTCAGACGGAAGACCTAACGTTCTAGTCTTCTTTACGGATCAGCAGAGATGGGATACCTGCGGTTGCTACCACGGTGCTGCTCCAGGACTGACTCAGAACCTTGATCGCATGGCGCACCGCGGGACGGTGGTCACGAACTCCTTTAGCTGTCAGCCAGTTTGCGCCCCGGCGCGTGGGTGTTTCCAAACCGGGCTATACGCGACGCAGCATGGCGTGTGGCGCAATGGAATTGCACTACCTTCCAATAAGAAAACGCTTGCTCACTATTTTAAGGAGGCCGGATACTCTACCGGTTATATTGGAAAGTGGCATCTTGGTGACGTTACAGATAAGCCTGTGCCTCGCGAACAGCGAGGCGGATACGAGTACTGGCTGGCTGGCGACGCCATCGAGATTACTTCACATCCATACGTCTTCAGCCTTTTTGATGGAGAAGGCAGAGAGGTGCGGCGGCCGGGATATCGAGTAGACGCGCAAACAGATTGTGTGTTGGAATACCTGAATGCGCATGCGGCAAATTCGGCGGAGCCCTTCTTTTTGTTCGCTAGCTACCTTGAGCCACATCACCAAAATGACCTCAACAGATTTGTGGCGCCTGATGGATATGCCGATCAGCTATCGGCTTTGGATTGGATCCCGCCCGACCTGGAAGGCGCCGATCGTGGAGATTGGAAGACGGCGCTTCCGGATTACCTGGGCATGGTTAAGCGGCTCGACGAGAACCTTGGGAGGATTCTTCAACAGCTCAAGCGTCTGCACCTGGATACGAATACGATTGTCATGTTTGCGAGCGATCACGGGTGCCACTTCCGCACAAGGAACTCTGAGTACAAACGATCCTGTCACGACGATTCGATACATGTACCAACGGTATTCCAGGGTCCCGGTTTCGACCGCCATCGAAGAATTAATCAGCTAGTCTCTATCCCGGATTGGACTGCAACTCTGCTGGATGTAGCGGGTATCGCTAAGCCTGATGTCTTACCGGGAAGAAGCATTTTGCCGCTTGTGCGAGGTGAGAAAACCGAGTGGCCACAAGAGGTGTTCGTTCAGATCAGCGAAAGCGAAGTTGCTCGTGCGGTGAGAACGGATCGATGGAAATACTGCGTTCACGCCCCGGGCAAGAAGGGATATGGCGATTCGCAAAGCGACAGCTATGTTGAGCAATTTCTGTACGATTTGAAGAGCGATCCTGCGGAGAAACATAATCTCGCTGGGAAGGCGGCTTATCGCGCGATCGCGGACGAAATGAAGCTAAGGCTCATTCGCCGAATGATTGCCGCTGGCGAGGTTCCACCGGTAATAACCAATCTGACTTGAAATTGACTTCATCCTTCGAAATGAAATTACCGTCATTCGGTCAAATGAAAACTTGTTTGAGCTATATGTTGTCATTGTAATATGGACACCATATGATGACGAAGAGAAACATCCGCAATCAGCTCGCGCCAGCTAGGGGACGCGTCGCAAAACGCCTCAGCGTTAGCGGCGCCTCTTCCCGCGTTAAGCTACCTGCAGCCGATGCGGGCTTTCAGGTTTGGGGAGAGGCCGCGCACGCACTTATGCTAGAGTATCGGGAAGCCTGGCATCGAAATCACCAGAATCCTGGCGATTGCGAATTTCAGAAACAGCTTGCGATTGCGGAGGATCTGGTGGATTTAGCCTATTCCCTGGCGTATCCTCCACGGTTCTGGGAGACAATGCCCGCACTGCTTGCCGGAAAATCGGTAGACCTTGAGCCGTTCATAAGTTACCTGGAGGCAGACCCTTACTGCTTTAGGTCTGGATACATCAAATCAAAAACGCTGCGGGGGCTGAAGCGTGCCTCGATGAGCCCTGCTCAGCGCTTGAGGCTGCAGTATGTGGTGTTATGCGTGGACGACAAGGGCTTTCGCAGAGAGTTTAGGGATTATTGTCGCCTTGCAAGGTTCATATACACACCTGGGTTTATCGCCGACCTGGAAAGTCGTTTGAATTCGTTCGATCCGAACCGCGCACTGCGCGCAAAGTGGGTGATTGATGCATGCCTGAAGCCTTAGTCCTGTGCGTCTAATTTGAGTTCAGGAAACAATGGAACATACTCCTGCGGAGTTTCGATCCTCATTTGACCAGGGTTAGTGAATGCGTTTAAGTCGTTCGCGTGACCAGCTATCATGGGATTGATCGAAAGGAAGCTACGAGCTATGGGAAACAAAGATAAAGGCAAAGGAAAGTCCAACCATCATAAGCCTGTCAAGGCGCCTGTAATGGCTGCCGCGGTGCTTGCCGCGCCGGATGTTAAGGTGGCCTCAAGCATACCAGAACCCAAGGCGGCAATGGCTAAAGGTGCAAATTCCAAGGCTGTAAGACGGTAATACAGTCCGCTTTGGGATTGGTTCGAGTAGGCTATCGTTGGACGTTCGGGACGTAATGCTGAGCGTTGCGAGACCTGCCTCACGCACTACTCGCCTGATTTTTGGCCAGTGCCATGCCGTATTTCATGGCACTGGCAACGCAATGCGTTGTTCAATGGTGTACGAATCGATTGCTGTCTCGCGGTTCATTCGCTCGTAGTTTAGTGCATTTTTGGTCAGTTTTTCCATAATTGTCAACATCCAACCGCATATCTGTGGGATCATACGTTCGTCTGGCGGGAAGTCTGAGAATGGCGCCATCCAGCGATTGGTTGATATCTGTTCGAATCGCAGAAAGCGAGAAAAGATGCCACATAGAGCAAAGGGCCACAACAAGCCCCGCCACCGCACACACGTAGTAAAGCCACAGAGCCTAGCCGCAACGTCCGCTGTCGTCGTGGGAAAGATCACTAACAAAGTTTTCACACCGCAGCCACTGAATGTGGTATTCGAGCCCAAGAAGTAGGCTTCAAAGTTGAAGTCTGCGGTGCTTTAGTACCTCACATAACAATTTTGAACGGGCACACCTGGCTACAATTGCCATGGGTGCCCGTAGTCATATCAGTGGTTGGTCCCCCGTAACTCACGCCGCGTCGATCTGTTATGGAGTGTGTCCGGCCAAACACCTAATACCCAAAACCGCTATTAATGTTCTGTGCCTCACCATAGCTATTGTGCAACCCCTGATCCATCGGTCGGGAGCGTAAACGGATTGCCGGGTTTCGGTGTTTCATTGGAGCCGTATATCGTGGTCTCGGGGAAGCAGGCGCACCAGCCATACCACTGGCTAAGATGGCAATCCAGTCGGTCGAGTTGTTTTCCTTTCAGCTTGCCCTCTTCAGCTTTACCCTCAATGTTCCATTTAGAGCCGGTTTGTCTATCATAAAAGCCGATTACTCCGTCCGAAGCACGGAGCTCAAAAGTTAATGTTTTGCCCCCAACTCGTGCGGATACCGCAGTTGCAGCCGCGGATTGCGGGTCAAAGAACACGGCGATCTCGGTCGAACCTATTGCCTCATTGACCACACCACATGTGATGAGAGTTTTAATCGGATAGGCGCGATGTTGAAACGTATCGCCTGCTGCGGCTGGCAGAGTTACACCAAGTACTTTGTCAAATGGCGGCATTCGCAGATCACCGCGTGTTACCGTCGGTTTGAAGTAAGGGGCAGGAAACTTATCGTATCCTCGTGGCTCTGGATGATTTTGCGGCGAGTAAAATCTCTTATAGTCAGTATCCGGCGACATCACCTTAGTGTCCGGATGCAGTCGTCTCCATTGCGACCAGGTTGTGTCCAGTATTGGCTCGGTTCTAAAATGCGAATCGACTAACGGTCCATTTATGATTCGTCCTTCGCCTTGCAGGATAACTCCATGCGTCTCCCGATCGCATAGCGCGACGATACCATTGTAGAGGCCGAAGAAATCGAACAGCACGAGTTTGCCATTCAGTACTGGATCGTACCGGACGCCGGTATTACATACGCTACAGTAGGTGATCGCGACATGCTTGTCACCCGAGGCTCCTGAAAAGGTGTCGTTAATAGCATGATGGAACCAAACAAAACGTGTTGGATAGGCTCGACTTTCGCCGTTTACAGTGATGCCCAGAACATAGTCACTTGGAATCATGAACTCGGCGTCGGCTGCGTTTACCATGGGTGGATTATCAATTACCTTGAAAGGCGCAATCTTACGCCCATCCCACAGCTTGCTCGCGTCGATATCTTTCGCGACAGGTTGCACGATCTGATCAGCGCCCTTCCCAGAATCAGCAGCTTGGGCAGAACCAATTACGGGAATCGAAGCGATCATCGCAGTCAAGGCAAACAACACTATCGAACTCGTGGACATGTGATCTCCTCCAGAAAAGCCTCAAGCTCATCTACATTGAAGCCATACGGCCCCTTGCCGCATTTAAATGCAACTCTTCCATCGGTGTCAAGTACATATAGCCGCTCGGGCCAGGCGCTGTACGTTCGTTCTGCAAGATTATCCATCGTGTCAACCAGCGCAGGCATGGTGAGATTGAGACCAATCACGCATGCACTTACAGCTTCGAACCGATCTTGAGACGATTCATGGTCGGCAATCAGCACATCGTCTAACAGATTTGAGTCTACCTGCCAGCCATCTGTGGAATGGGCTTCACGAATGTAGATCAAATAAATTTCGACATGCGCATTAAGGTTCTGATAAATCTGCTCCAGGCGCCCGGCCTGTCGTCGAAACGGCGGTCAGGTGTAGCTCCCAAAAATGAGAAGCACTGGTTTCGGGCCAGCGCCGCCAACGCGCACACAAGTGCCGCCATGGATTGCTTCGAGATCGATGGGTGGTGCGATGTCTCCGACTTTCAGTACATCCAGTTCAAAATAGCCGACATGCAGTAAAAGCTGCCGCGCATATTCTGGTACGCCAGGTGGCAGAAGGATGTTCGACGAGTCATTCTCATTACTGCTTTGCATAACTGTACCAATCTGCGAGCTTCATAAGCGAGTAATAGACAGGTGCTTTCTGACTACTGTCCTGCATCTGGCCGAAGGACGCTGTCCCCCGAATTGTTCTCGTTGGTTCTGCGAAGTCTCGATGCAGCAAAGGTTATCCCACCAATGGCAAGCCAGATACCAAGGGCAGCGAGGTTTCCTATGGGAACCGCCATGATCAGCATCAGGCACACAAGTACGCCGCTTACGGGTATGATCTGTCCGCCTGGGATGCGGAACTCTGGCGCCGATGTTTCGGAATGGCGACGTAAGAGGAGAACGAAGATACATACCGAGATGTATCCTGCCAGCGTGCAGGTCATCACAAAATCCATTACTATGCGGAGAGGAAGCAAGGAGCTTGCCGCAATCGCGATAGCACCAACAAATAGGATGCTTCGCGATGGGGTTTGAAACTTCGGATGCATTACGCAAAACCACGACGGAAGCCTACCGTCTTTCGCAATTCCGTACAGCACCCGTGGCAGGCTCATAATGAGCACCAGGAGCACAGACCCCATTCCAATAACAGCCCCAACCGCCACGAGCAGTTGAGCCCAGCCTAAATGGATGGACTTGAATGCATCTGATATCGGCGCCGAAATGCTAATTTGTGAACTCGGCACCATGCCAGTTAGCGCTACAGCAACGGCAACATAGACAAGAGTTATCGCGCAAATAGTCGCAATGACGCCTCTGGGAACATCCCTTTGCGGCCGCTTGCATTCATGGGAATACGCAGAAAGCATCTCGAACCCGCCGAATGCAAAAAAGACCATCGCGGAGCCAGCGAGCACACCGGCCGCGCTATGGCCAGAGGCGCCGCTCAGCACGCTGCTAAGGCTAATGCCTCCCCAGCCGAAGGGTGCAAATGGGATCCAGTTCGCCGCGTTAAAGTGGGCAATGCCCACGGCCACCACCACCAAAAGCGCGGATAGCTTGATCGCGAGCAGAATGTTGTTTATACGCATGCTGAGACGGATGCCGCGATATGCAACCGCAGTAACAATCGCCAGAATCATCAGTGCGGGAAGATTCAAAGCCGATCCACTCAGCGCAATCTTCCCTGTCGTTGGATTCAGGTCGATCGGAGCACTGCTAAACTGAGTTGGCCAGGCGATTCCGAGAGCGCCAAGCAGACTCTGAAAATAGCCAGACCAGCCTTGTGCCACGGCCGCACCAGCAAGGAAGTAGCAGGTAACTAGGTTCCAGCCGGAAAGCCATCCACCGAGATCGCCACATGCGGCCCGGCCATATGCGTAAGTCGATCCTGCGACGGGAACGCGCGAGGCGCACTCGCAAAAGCATAGCGCTACAGCAATACATGCGGCGGCAGCGACGAGAAATGACACAATAATCGCAGGGCCAGCCTTGTCGTGCGCTGCAATCCCTACAGAGACGAACACCCCTGCTCCGATCACTCCACCCAATCCAAGCAAGACCAGGGAACCTGGCCCTAGTGTTCGCGTCATTTGGATATCATGAACGTCTGTTGCACCGATGAGATCTTCGCTCATTCCTCTCCAATTCTGTTTGCATTGCATTCTTCTCTTAAGTCCGCACCATGCCCGAATTGTAGCGGTGCCGCTAGTTTCGCCATCTATTCAGATGTTGGTGAAGACCTTGGGCAAAGCACGGCCGCCTCATCACTTGCTAGTCGGCGAAGTTTCGTTGCCATGTGCAGTGTTACGTTTGGCGATTTCAGCGCGGATGTCGTACATGCCTGGATGCACCTGCATCCGCGGTCCGGCGTCGGTTTCCGTCGCAGTTGTAATTCTCCATCCAACGAAACCGAGCACGACGGCGATCAGCGCCCCGGATACTACAAGTATCCAGGGCGCCATTTCCCGCCGCATGGCTGCATTTTTCGATGCACTCGAAGCCATTGGCGTTCTCCTGTGGGACGATATTAGTTGGTATTCAGTCCCCAGCTGCCGTCCGCATTCTGGAACGGAATGCCTCTTAGTTCCGGGCGGTTCTGGTATGGCCCACCATCTGTGAGCAGGTAGTAGTTGATCGCTCTCCCATCGGGTTGGTGACCGCTAAGTGGGTTGCCCGATCCATCCAGCCAGGGCTTGGCTCGCATTACTTTGGCATGCCCATCTACAAAGCTGGCATTGAGCATGGTGTGATGGCGTGCCTGAACGGGTTCGTCCATGAGCCCAAAGTAGGCATCTGGCAGCGTTCCGGAAGAATCGCTCCACATGGAGGTGTTCACCGGAAAATCGATCTCTGAAAGTGACTTCGTTGGTCGATTGTTGGGTCCGAAGATATTGCTTGGATTGCCCCAGTCGATGATAGAGAAGTTAGGCATATAACTTATGTAGACCAGAGCTGGGCTGCTGGTGCACGCTGGTGGCATACCGATAGTCGCCATCATTGGAGGGAAGTTCATCGCCGTTGGGTTGGATGGGCACGTATATATCTGAGTGTTCTTGGTATACGGAAGGATCGCAGTCCAGGCTGAAAAGATACAGGGCGAAGGATTGTATCCAAAGTACAGGTTCATTGGAAACGTCTCATCGTAGTCCTGTACATACATGATGGTTGCAAGCCCGGCCTCCTTGATGTTGGATAGGCAGGAAACTGATCTCGCCTGCTCTCTGGCCTGTGCAAATACAGGAAACAAAATCGCTGCCAGTATCGCAATTATTGCGATAACAACTAATAGTTCAATCAATGTGAATGCCATGCGGCTGCGCATAGAGAAACCTGCCTTCCTGCAGTTATGATGATGGTGGGACAATCACGAGGCGTTGGTGCATAAACAACGCAATTATAGGTACTCTTGCTTAAAGCAGGATTAATTATTCGTTAAACGTTTCTAATATTGCGAATAGGTTGCGTGTCGGGAGGTCTCGATACGCATCGAAGGAGATCTGAATGCCAAAATTGACAGAGACGGACGTCCAGCAAGAGCTGCTTGAATTGCCGGGATGGAGCTTGGTCGCTGGAAAACTGCATCGAGAATTCGAGTTTCCCGATTTCTTACATGCATTTGCATTCATGAGTGTTTCGGCAATCGCGATCGATAAGATGAACCACCATCCAGAATGGCTCAATGTCTACAATCGTGTTGTGGTGGACCTAACCAGCCATGATGCGGGAGGTATCACATCGAAAGATGTGAAGCTCGCAAACAAACTGAATGAACTGGCCGACCGAATGCTGTAAATAGAGGAATCTGTAAATCGATATGGAACGCTTCGGTATGAAGCTGACCAATTTTCAGATTGCCCTAGGAGCCTGTCCCGGAATAAATCTTTTATCGCCAGAGAGTCATTTCGTTAGCAGATGGTGAACTTACTCTTATGGCACACGAATTTCGCGAATATGCTCCCGACCAGGCATTTCTCATGCCT
>CAIXIX010000156.1 GCA_903919615.1 uncultured Chthonomonas sp. | reverse complement strand
GATCCAGATAGTAGTAGATGCCGTGCCGCCGAAGCGTATCGGTCCACTTATCCAGCCTGTCAAGATATTTCGCATCGAACTCAAACGAGGTCTGGGTGTCCGCACCGCCCAGCAGGCAGTTTCGATTGTCAATGGCCTCCAGGCGAACCAGGTTGACTCCGGCGGAGGCGAGAGTCGCGGCAACCTTCTCTATCTGCTCATTGGGAACGTTGAGACGACTGCTGGAGATGTTCACTCCCCAGAATCGCGCGCGTTTGCCATCTCCCCAGTGAAAGTGTCCATCACGGCCGACAGAGAGGTATCCGTGCCCGCCGGCCGGAGCATCCAGTGTAGAGGTGAAATCGACAGCGCAGGAAGGAATAATGCCGGGATACCCGGCGTCTTGTTTTGATGGGGCCGAAACGCGAGACGGATTATCCAGCGCTTGAGCGTCTGTTAGCAGTACGCATGCTCCTGCAATGAGAGCCAGTACGACGTGGACGCGCGGCCTCGTTAGGAACCGGGAAAAGTCAGGGATTAGAGTGTCGGCGCTAAATACGCGCGGCAATGTAAATCCAGGCATTAAATTAAAGATCTCGTTCTACGATGTACCGCGCGATCGCTCGCAGCGGCTCGGCGGATTCATCGAATAGCTCAAGAGATTTGAGAGCCAGATCCACTTCGCTGTGCGCTCTGCGTCGAGATTCCTCAAGTCCGAAAAGTTTAGGGAAAGTCGCCTTGTCTCGCTCTTCGTCGCTGCCGACCGGTTTACCGATCTTGTCCTGATCGCCGGTGACATCCAGAATGTCATCCGCAATCTGGAAAGCTAGGCCGGAATGTGCCCCATAGGCCCGCAGCGCGACGAGCTGCTCCTCGGTGGCGCCAGCGAGAATTGCGCCGGCCACCACAGAAACTGTTAACAGGGCGCCTGTCTTGTGGGCATGTATATACTGAAGCGTTTCGGTGGTGACATCCTGACCCTGAGACTCCATGTCGACAACCTGTCCGCCAACCATCCCCCAGGTTCCAGATGCAATCGAAACCAGGCGAAGCGCTGGCAGCAGCCTATCCGCAGGCACCGTTTCGATATTCTCCGCGATCAACTGAAACGCGAAGACCATGAGAGCATCGCCCGCAAGCAGCGCCATGGCATCGCCATAGACCTTATGATTGGTCAGTCGGCCGCGTCGGTAATCGTCGTTGTCCATGCAGGGAAGATCGTCGTGAATCAGGCTAAACGCGTGAATACACTCCAACGCGCATGCCGTGCGCATCACCATATCATCGCAGTCGCTGCCGGATACCGCCTGCGCACCCGCAAGCACCAATATTGGCCGCAACCGTTTGCCTGGCGCTAGAACACTGTACCGAATCGAATCGTGCAGTGTTCCGGGCCGTGCAGTGACCGGCGGCAGGAAGGCTCCGAGCGCGGCCTCGATCCGCTCACGCTTACTGGTTAAATAGGCATTCAGTTCAAATTCCACGGTTTAAGATTCCCCAAACAATTCCCGATTGGTATTGGCTCTACGTGCTGCGCCTTGCATTGTGTAAGCTATCCATTGACTTCTTCTCATTTTGAGAAGAAGCTACATTTCAGCGAATCGCCTCTGTCTCACTAACTCACTCGCCTCTGGTTGCTGCTACGCTGCCTCATATTCTTTATAGAGTCGCTATCAACCGGCAACATAGTAGAACGCCAGCGCGATGATAAGGTAGGTGGCGAGGAGCTGCGCTCCTTCCAGCCAGTGGCTCTTGCCATCCATTGAAATCAGCACAGCGATCGCCGCCGACGCTGTGAGCGCGACCAGTTCGAACGCGTCGAACAGGATTGTAACAGGATGGTGCAGCAGAGGGCTCGCAAAGATTACGACCGGCGCGACAAACATCGCAATCTGCGTGCTGGACGAGATCGCGATATTCAGGCTGATGTCCATCTTGTTCTTTAGCGCCATCATCACTGCCGATGCATGTTCGGCGGCATTGCCGATAATGGGTATCAACACGATCCCAAGGAACATTTTGTTCATGTGGGTTGCACTCACCACCGGGTTGATAGCATGCACCAGCATGTCACTTTCAACGGCGATAATCAATGTGCAAACGATCAACACAACAACAGCTTTCGCCTGAGACCAGGCAGGCTCATCTGCGTCGCTGACCGCTCCCTCTTCCCCATTGCGAAAAAGCGTCTCGTGGGTGTAAAGCGAAAAGATCAGGCTGCCCACATAGAGAACGATCAGGACGCCAGCGACACCCAGCGACAACCCCTCAATCCGCGCCGCAGCGCTTGCAGGGGTTGCGGTAAGGCGCGAACTCCCTACGAAGAGCGCAGGAACCACCAGCGAGATTACCGATACCGCCAGCATGGCGGAATGGCTCTGGGCAACGTCCTTGTTGAAGGTCTGCATCTTATGGCGAATACCGCCCAGCAGCACGGAAAGGCCGAGCACAAGCAGCACATTGCCAATAATAGAGCCGATGAGAGACGCCTTGACAACATCGATCTCACCAGCACGAACCGCAACGAGGCAGATGATCAGTTCGGTAGCGTTGCCGAAGGTCGCGTTGAGAAGTCCGCCCACCCCGGAGCCATATTTGCGCGACAGCTCTTCGGTTGCCAGCCCCAGCAATCCTGCCAGGGGAACAATCGCAAGCGCTGAGAGCCCGAAAACCCAACCATCAGGAGCGCCAGAGACCCTAAGCAGGATACTGACAGGCACGAATATCAGCATTGCCAGCAGCCAGCGCGTCAAGATTACATCCTCACAAATTGGTGTCTGGCACGTATACACCAGCACAAGATTGTACTCCAGAATCCTTGTGCGATGCAGAAACGATGCAGGTTTCCATGCTCGCACCAGCCATGATTGGGAATCAGCCGCGCGTACCAGACGATAATAATTGATGTAAAATTACTCACCTTGTCGATTTTCGGCGATGCCGTTCGACTAATAAGTAGGGCGACATGCCCGAGCACATATAGTCACAGGAGAAAGTCATGCAGTATCTGGTTGCCATTCATCATCCCGACGACTACCAGGCGGACGTAGTCGAGGACGAAGCGATGATCGGCGATATTAACGCACTAAACAGGGAGATGGTCGCTGCAGGTATCAGGGCTTTTGTTGGCGGCTTAAAGCCGGTGGCACACGCGAAGTCGGTCCGTGCACAGCCAGATGGAAACGTTGCCGTCACGGATGGGCCATACATTGAGACAAAAGAGCACATAGCCGGTTTCTGGGTTTTGGAGGTTGCCGACATGGAGGAGGCGCTTGTGTGGGCTCGCAAGGCCGCAGTCGCGTGCAGGGCTCCCGTTGAAGTACGGGAGTTTTTCTCCGTGCCCCCCAAACATCGGGCAGAGTCTTAATCACCTGCTCCTGAGGCGTTTCGATCCAGCATAGTGGGTTCCCTGCCGCGCACCGGTGAACCTGCATCCCCCACCTCATCTACCTGACTATGTATCATATCTCGGCCAACTTCCGGAGGCGAGCGCATTGGCCCCTCTCCGTGAGCCCTAGCGAGCAAATGTGGGAGGGGTCGGGGAGGGGGATAAGATCAATTCCACAGGATATTCCCCCACCCTCGCCTAACCTACAGGCATGAAACTCACTGCTTCCGTGATCACAATTAGCGATGGCTGCCACCAAGGTGAGCGTGAGGACCGCTCCGGTCCGACGGCTGTTGGCATGTTAACCACTGCAGGCTGGAACGTGGAGACGACGAGTCTTGTCCCTGATGATGAGGATGCCATCGTAGAAGCACTGCTTGAGCTCTGCCACCTCGATATCGCCCTGATTGTAACCACCGGCGGCACTGGATTTGCACGAAGAGATGTGACGCCCGAAGCAACACGTCGAGTAATCGAGCGCGAAGCGCCCGGCCTTGCCGAGTTAGCGCGGCAGCGCGGTGCAGAGAAAACTCCTCGTGCCTATCTGTCACGCGCCGTGTGTGGGATCCATGGCCGAACGTTGATTGTCAATCTGCCCGGCAGTGTTGGCGGCGTGACGGATGGTATGGAAGTTCTACTGCCTCTCCTTCCGCATGCCTGTGCCGTATTGCGGGACGAGCCAGTCGACCACACTCCAGTAGCTGGCAAAAATACAGAGCAGATCAAGGACAAGACTCCCCTGCTCATCGAACAGATCCAGGCGAATATCGACAACCTCAATCCCGAGTTCTACGATCTGGCTTTCGAACGACTATTCGCTTCCGGCGCATTGGATGTCGCTATCATTCCTGTAATGATGAAGAAGCAAAGACCGGGAGTGCTGCTGAATGTCATCGCCGCGCCGGAAAATCGAGATGCGATTGTCAAGGTCATCTTTAGCGAAACCGGCACCCTCGGCGTGCGCTTCACTCCAATGCAGCGCGCCATTCTCGATCGCAGTTGGACGATCGTGGATACGGAATATGGCGTTATCCGGATAAAAATCGGCATTCTGAACGACGAGCTAATCACCGCCGCTCCAGAATACGAGGACGTGAAGCAGGCTGCGATGCAACACGGCGTCCCAGCTCGGGCTGTCTATGCGGCAGCGCTCAATGCTTACGAAGGAATCGGGTAATACGGTAATTTGGTAAAACGGTAATTGGTATCCTACCAATTGAATTGTGCGCAAAAAGCGCGCAATCTGAATTCGGAGCGCGTATCAATCCCTCTCCCTAGCGAGCCCAAGCGAGCGGCGAGGGAGAGGTTAGGTGAGGGTCCCGTTACGCCGTCACCCTCCGATAGCTGAAAGGCATCCTGCTTTCAGGTTTGGTTCTGGCTTCGCCAGGTTGGGTGCCTGGCGGATGGTTGTAGGATACGAGACGAGTTCCGGGCCGCACACCACCCCAGTCCGGAGGCGCCGCAAGTCCTTCTCCACGCGGAAAGCTAAGGACAGTCGCAGAAACAAGTGAATCGATTTGTGTTTTTGTGGGCGACTTTCCTTGATCTTTTTTAAGTCTTTCAAATTATGCTGTTTGCGGACTGATTGATCGCGAAAATCGCAGAGTCT
>CAIXIX010000155.1 GCA_903919615.1 uncultured Chthonomonas sp. | reverse complement strand
GACGGCGCCCTCCTCGTCGTGCCACCCTACAATAAGCCTTCTCAGGAGGGATTGTACAGACACTTTAGGGCGATTGCTGAGGCCGCGCCGAATTTGAAGTGTGTGCTTTACAACGTCCCTACCCGCACTGCACAAAATATGGATGCAGCCACTACCGTAAGACTGGCGCATGATGTGCCCAACATAGTTGCTATGAAGGAGGCATCGGGTAACCTTACCCAATGTGCTGAAATCGTCTCCAATGCGCCTACAGGCTTCAATCTCTACAGCGGCGACGATGCACTAACCCTTCCGATGCTAGCCATTGGCGGCGTCGGAGTTGTTAGTGTGTCGGCTCACCTGGTGGGCAAAGAAATGAAGGCTATGCACACTTCCTTCTTTTCTGGTGATAGAGAGGCGGCCGTAAGGCTAAATTGCAAGATGTTGCCAATCGTAAAGGCCTGCTTTCAGTCAACTACTCCCAGCCCAGCGCCTGTCAAGGCAGGAATGAATCTGCTCGGAGTGAATGTAGGCGGTCTTCGTCTTCCTCTGGTTGAAGCAAATGAGCGAGAGGTTGAGATCGTTAGATCTGCTTTGTTCGCTTATGGTTTGCTCGGCTAACAAACTTCTCCCGTGCACCTGTAGGTGCTCACTTCACCCCGAATTGAATAGTTGAACCTGGAATAGAGATCACTTGAATAGTAAATTACAGATTATTTCACTTGGCGGTAGTGGCGACATTGGCAAGAACATGCTCGCGTTCCGCTACGAGGACACAATCATTGTCGTTGATTGCGGTGTTGCATTTGCGAACGAAGAACAGCCAGGGGTGGATCTTATCATCCCTGACATCACCTACTTACTCGAAAACAGAGATAAAGTAAAGGCGATCTGCCTCACACACGGCCATGAAGATCATATTGGCGCGCTTCCGTTTGTATTAAAACAACTTCCCCTACCCTTGTATGGCTCGCCCCTGACAATCGGAATGGTTCGCGAAAAACTAGGCGAACATGGCCTCGTGGGTTCAACAGAATTTAACACCTACCCGGACAACCATGGCCGCGTCGAATTTGGTCCGATCTCAATTGAGGCTGTTCATGTAACTCACTCCTTGCCGGATGCTACCAGTCTCATTGTTCGCACGCCGGTTGGGACCGTTGTTCACACATCTGACTTCAAGATCGATCAGACTCCTATCGATAACCGTCTATTTGATGCTCCAAGGTTTGCGCAGGTAGGCGATGAAGGTGTAAAACTGCTGATTTCGGACACTGTAAACGTCGAGCGTAAGGGCTGGTCCCCATCTGAACGAACGTTGGTGCCAGTGTTTGAACGTTTTATGCGCGAAGCGGCAGGCCGCGTCATTGTGGCGACGTTTGGTTCAAACCTGCATAGAGCGCAGACGGTGTTCGATGTTGCCAGTAAATACGGCCGAAAAGTCGCAATTTTTGGCCGCAGCATGAACCAGAACATCACAACGGCTCGCGGTCTTGGCCTTCTTCGCATCAACGATAACCAGATTGTCCGGGTAGAAGACCTGTCAAAGTATCCACCAAATGAGATTGCCGTATTAACCACTGGAAGCCAGGGAGAGCCGCTCGCCGGCCTCACTCGGATGAGCCGCGATGAGAATTCCAAAATTCAGATCGAACCCAGTGATACCGTCATTTTGTCTTCAACGCCAATTCCAGGTAACGAAGATATGGTATGGCGCGTTGTAAATCGAATCTTCAGGCTCGGCGCAACCGTCATCTATGAGGCCATCCAGAACGTGCACGTGTCGGGACACGGCTACCAGGAAGAGCTCAAAATGATGATCAATCTCACAAGCCCCGAGTTCGTTGTGCCTTACCACGGTGAGCCGCGTCACTACTACAACTATAAAAAGATGGCAATGGAAATGGGCTATCCAGAGGATCAGGTTCTGATCTTCGAAGTAGGTCAAATCCTTGAGATGGATGAACACGGGGTTACACTCTCAGAAGAGAAGGTGCCACACGGAAGTGTGCTTGTCGATGGAATATCTACAGGCGGCGTTAGCGACATTGTCTTGAGAGATCGAAGGCATTTGTCTCAGGACGGCACCGTTGTTGTGACGATCAGCATGGATCGGAGCAATGGAGAGATTGTCGCAGGGCCAGATCTGCTATCGCGAGGTTTCCTGCTTCCCGAAGACAGCACTGAGCTATTCGACGTTGCCGCAGAAAGAGTTGTTGAGGCAGTGGAAGAGTTGAGCCTTGCAGCGGAGTCGGATTTCGATACGGTTCGGGTTACGGTGCACGATACTGTTAGCAAGTATCTCAGAAAACGTACTGGCAGACGGCCGGTTGTGATTCCCATCATCATGGAAATCTGATTACCAAGGCGCTGCAGCTACCTGGGTGTACAGCGCAGAATAGAAACTTCAACGGTCCGCACGTCAAATGCGGTTGGATTGAGAGTGACTGGGATGGTAGTAAGCTCGATATTCCATCCATTCGATTCCATCTCAAGCATAAGGTCCATCGATTGACTGCGGCCCGGATCCGACAAAAGGACGGCACCCCCCGGGGCGAGATTTCGACGAAAAATGTTCTTGAGGTGGAAGTGCATCGCTCTTTCGTAGAGGATATCTGCGCCAAGAATGATGTCGTATCTCTCCCTATGTTTCCAGTCGCTCCAGTCGTCGATAAATCTATTAATACCTTCAATTCCATTTTGTGCGGCGTTATGTTCGGCGAGCCTCAGAACGCCGGGCTGATGATCGGTTTGAGATACAATCCCGCCCAGTGACTGCGCGACCATTCCTGATATACCCACTCCGCAGCCAAGTTCAAGAACGGATCGCCCTGCGACCATTCCCGGCGCGAGATGCCTCGCGAGCCCAATCGACGACTCCCAAATCAAGAATCCGTACGGCATGTGCTTAAGGTCATCGATTGCGTCGATCAGCGAATCTTCATTTGTGACACAGGATATCATCCACTCACGATGCCCAATATCGATATTTACATTGACGACAGGAAATCCTGAATCTAAACACACGCCATTTGATTTGCCGGCACGTATCATAGAAAACCTCTCAGTTTTCCTTTTTCGCGGAGGCAAACTTCAGGTCCGATGCCCTCATCCGCTTTATGGCGAGAATGCCAATTAGGTAGCAGCCGACCGTGGTCAAAAGGATGCCGGCAACAGCATACTGTACAACCGTATAGGCAGTGATCCCAAGATCGCTGATCCAGTCGATAGCGAATTTGAATAAGAAACGCCCCCCGTTGACGCCGACCTGAAACAGGACTACTCCCCCGAAACTCCAGCATCCCGGGCTGATGGTAAATCGGGACAGCACTGCTCCCAATCCTAACACCGAAATTCCCGCACAAACGTAAAAGGCAACGCAGCTAGCTACAAACAGGCCCCACCCTGTTATCGCGGCGGTCCCAGCATACGGGGTGATAATCAATGCCAGCAAAGCGGTGTACATGATGAGCCCGAAACTGATTACACCGCTCGCAGTAAGTATCCCTAGTGCCTTACCATTTAGTATGCTGCTTGCTCGCATTGGTGTGAGCAACAAGAAGCCCAATGTCGACTTATCCCTCTCAACGGTAAACGTGTTGAGTGTTACGAAGCCTCCCGCAAAAATAATAAAACCAAGTACGATTAGGAAGCAGCACTGAATATCGGAAATGAGGCTCGCAAAGGAATTAGAGATATTGCCGTAGAGCGCTTGCGATAGGCCGTGTCCAAATGTGGTTGCCAGTTCCGGCGCGGCCTGGTAGATAAGCACCGTACCAACCAGCAATAATACCAAAAGGTTTCGAATTGCCTCAGTATCGAACTTGCCTCGCAGTCTTGCCCTAACTTCTCGCACAGCCACAGGATTGTCAAAATACTTGCTCATAAAGCCGACGAGCCCTAAAGCCAGAGCGGTGTCTTCTTTTTGCGTTGGATCCATCGCCATCGATGTCTCGTCCATAAATGCTTCTGGGCCAACGGCAGTTGGGTCAAGTGGGATAGTCCCTTCCTGTTGACCACTCTTATTTTTTGACGCCATTCGCGACAGCCGCATCAGACCACATGATGTAGCAGAGAGACCGATCAACAGCCCAGGCGCTAACCATTGCTGCCAATGCATACCAGAATAAAATGTAGATAGCCCTGGGAAATTTGGGTGGAGCACCGCAATCAGCCCTAGTGAAGGACTAAGGAACCCTAGAGTTTTTGCCCATGGCAGTTGGTAGCTGTTAAAACCAACAAGCGCTGTAGCCGGAATAAGGAGCGATGGAATCGCCGCATAATTTCCTAAGACGCTGCCAGCTCCAAACGAGAGTAGGGATCCTGATACAGTGAGCAGCGCAAGAGCGCGTACGTTAGCAGTGATTGCCGGTGTGTACGGATTAACCAGCGACAACGTACAGCATTGGAGATAGAAGCCAGCGAAAGTCGCCGTTGGCATTAGCAGGTATCTAGCGGCGCGTAACCATGTAATTTTACGTGTGGCGAGACGT
>CAIXIX010000154.1 GCA_903919615.1 uncultured Chthonomonas sp. | reverse complement strand
AGGGAATCACGGTCACTGAGGCACAAATGGCAGCACTAAATATCGTGACCTCGGACTTCTGCGCTTCGTGGAATTACAGGATAATTCCACGAAGCAAAAGCCTTACTAAAGTGGAGCACTTATAAGTGCAACTGTCCTAAGCTAACGCCAAAGGACGAAATCACAATACTCAACTACAAACGCGCTTCCTACGAAGCGCAAACCAATCGACGACAAACAAAAACAAAAACCTCCCAAACCGGCCGGATGTAAGAAACTCCCGCATGCTGCAGGCAAATCCACTGCTTGTGTCGAAACTTCGTTGGAATGTCGTTCCATCTCAAAACGGCGACCTGTTTTCTGGAGATATCGTTATGACGAAGTCTGAGCAATCTGCAAATTTAACCAGGCGGGAGCTTTTTAAGAGCGCAGCCGCTACCACCGTGGTGACTGCAGCGGCTACCGCATTTCCAACCATCGTCTCGGCCGCTACTCTAGGCCGACAGGGTGCAACTCCGCCCAGTGAGCGGCTGACCATTGGCGTTATAGGCGTGGGCATTCAGGCGCGGGGACATCTCAACGCCTTCGTTCGCACACCTGAAGTCAAGGTGCTGGCGGTTTGTGATGTCGACACCACGCGCCGGGAGAATGCAAAGAAGATCGCAGACGACTGGTACTCGGCCGACACAACCTATAAAGGCTGCGACGCATACAAAGATTTTAGGGAGCTGCTAGCGCGCAAGGACATCGATGCCGTGCTGGTCGGCACTCCTGATCACTGGCATGCAGAGGTCTCTACCGAGGCGGTGAAGCACGGCAAAGATGTCTATTGCGAGAAGCCTCTTACCCTCACGATCTCCGAAGCGAAGAACATCGTCGACACGGTGCGAAAGCACAAGCGCGTGTTTCAGACCGGCAGCCAGCAGCGTTCCGACAAGGAGTTCCGGATTGCATGCGAAGCGGTTCGCAATGGCCGAATCGGCAAGGTAAAGCAGGTTTATGTCTCTGTTGGCGGACCGAGCCGGCCCTGCGACCTTCCGGAAGAGCCCCTGGAGCCAGGTCTCGATTGGGATATGTGGCTCGGCCAGTCTCCTGAGAGACCCTATAATTCCATCCTCAGCCCGCGCGGTATCCACAACTTCTTCCCGAACTGGCGCAACTATCGCGAATTTAGTGGCGGTGGCATGACCGACTGGGGCGCACACCATTTCGATATCGCCCAGTGGGGACTCGGCATGGACGAAAGTGGACCGATTGAGATCATTCCTCCGGCCGACCCAACCACCGGCATCGGAGTTCGCTATCTCTATGCAAATGGCGTGGAGATGATCCATGGCGGATACAAGGGCCCGGATGGCAAAGATCGTGGCGGAGTGCACTTTGTCGGCGAGAACGGCGTAATTCACGTCGATCGCGGACAGCTCGAAAGCTGGCCGGACAACATCGTCAAAGAGCCGCTTGGCGCAAACGAGAAGGGGCTCTTCAAGTCTCCCGGACATCACCAGAACTGGTTCGACTGCATCAAGAGCCGCGAGAGGCCCATCTGCGATGTAGAAATCGGTGCACGGTCGGTAACAGTATGCCACCTTGGGAATCTGGCCTACTGGAATGGCCGAAAGCTTAAGTGGGATCCGGAGCACTGGCATTTTGTCGGCGACAAAGAGGCCGACAAATGGCGAGATCGTGTTCGACGCGACCCATGGAAGCTGCCAAAAGGCTAGTTACTCATTCTTGTTTTGTGGGGATAAGCTGAAAATCTTATCCCCCTCCCCGTGCGCTTCTTTTATTCTCATGCCAAACCCAATATGACTGAAACAGAAACCTCCCAACAGCCTGCAGCCGCGCCGAAACGCCGCAAGATATCTCTAACCACAAAGATCATGATCGGCCTGGTTGTCGGCCTCGTCGTTGGCTGGATCAAGCCGTCATGGGGAGTCAACAGCTTTTTTCTTCGCGATATCTTCCTCAATCTCATCAAATCGGTAATCTCACCGCTTATCTTCTCGACGATCGTTGTAGGTATCGCCAGTGAAGGCGATATTAAGCGCGTGGGCCGCATGGGAGTGAAGGCGCTGATCTACTTTGAGATCGTGACGACTTTCGCCCTCTTTATCGGATTAGGAGTGGTCAATTTCACCAAGCCAGGCATTGGCGTTACCCTGAGCAAGAGCACGGCTGAGCTTTCACAGATCGCGCAGAATCACCCTAAGACCCTTATCGAAACGATCGTTCACATCTTTCCATCGAACATCTTCGATGCAATGGCAAAAGGAGATGTGCTGCAGATTGTTGCCTTCTCAATTCTCTTCGCAGCAGCCGTTATGGCGATGAAAGAGAGGGGACGGCCAATACTCCAATGGTGCGAGAGCCTCGCGCATGTGATGTTCAAGTTCACCGAGTTCATCATGAACTTCGCGCCGATTGGCGTTGGCGCCGCGATGGCGCATACCATAGGGCATCAGGGCCCTGGGGTTCTGATCAATCTTGGCAAACTGATTGGTTCCCTCTATTTGGCTTTGATCATCTTTGTCGTGGTGGTGCTGGGCGCCGTGGCAATTATCATTCGGCTGCCGATCAAGCAGTTCTTGATGGCAATTCGTGAGCCGTTCACGATCGCTTTCGCGACGACAAGCAGCGAATCTGCGCTGCCTAAAGCGATGGAAATGATGGAGAGGTTCGGGGTGCCGAATCGGATCGTCAGCTTTGTGATGCCAACCGGTTACAGCTTCAATTTAGATGGGACAACACTGTATTTGGCGGTTGCTTCAATCTTCGTCGCTCAGGCTGCGGGCATCCATTTCACCTTGGGACAACAGCTTGCCATGATGTTTACGCTGATGATCACCTCCAAGGGAGTGGCAGCCGTACCACGTGCCTCGATGGTTATCCTGCTAGCAACATGCGCCTCCTTCGGGCTGCCGGCGGCCGGAGTCGTCGTGATTCTTGGCGTAGACGAACTAATGGATATGGCGAGGACGAGCGTTAATGTCCTCGGAAACTGCCTTGCCACGGTCGTCATTGCTCGCTGGGAAGGCGTGTTTGACGACGAACTGGCAAAGCAGTTCCGACCAGATTCAATAGAGGAAGCGCTCTAGAATGCACTGTTCACAAATCGTAGGGGCGCCGCTTGCAGAGTGACTCATAAGTCTCCCGTGATTTGGCGCGTCTAAGCTGCACTTCTGAATTCTTGGTCTAAGGACGTGATTTTGGTCCCAGAATGTCGTCTTTGGCCGCTGTAAACGCACTGGATTGCGCGTCTCAGACGGTTTT
>CAIXIX010000153.1 GCA_903919615.1 uncultured Chthonomonas sp. | reverse complement strand
TGGGCCTTCTTCTGGCATACCAGTCAAATACCGTCTTCGCAACACCCATACGCCTCACGATTTTGGCCAATCAGTGCAACCTTCCAGGCGCTATTTAATACGATTAACAGCAAGAATGGTTCGATTCCATGGGTGAAAGAGGCAGTGAACTTCCCACGGATAGGCGGCGGAATTGCGGCTGGACTTCTATTGTTCGGGGTGTTCAATCTGCTTAACTTGCCCACGCTAAGTTTTTACGGGTTTATCGGCGGCACAGGCGCATTCCCGCACGATGTCATTCCCACCTTTATTGGTGCGTGGCTGGGTAAGAAGTATTTTGCCAAGCGATTTGGCCTCGACAACTGGCGGATGTACACTCCTGTGTTGCTGGCTGGCTTTGCCTGCGGAACGGGATTAATAGCAATGGCGGCGATTGCGCTGGCACTCATTGCAAAATCTGTAAACTACTTGCCGTTCTAATACGGCTGCTGAGATACATGAGTATAGATACAATACTGCGGATCGTGCTCGTGGTTGCGGTCGTAATGTCGGCGGTCACGGGGCTGCTATCCGGAATATCGAGCCCGAGCAAATTCTTGCGACGCATCGTGATCGCCCTCGTGCTGATCTGGTGCACGCTGACAATTGGTATAGGAGTCGCGCTTAAGCCGAAGATCGGCGCGATCATTATTACCGAAGGAGCATTGCTTGCAGGTGCGCCAGCATTCGCACTCGCTAGCGGATTAGCGGCTTCGAGAACAACTGGCTCGCGGCGGAATACCCTCGTGCTGATTCTGGCCGTCGCCGTCCTGCTCGACCTCGGAGGCTTTTACAGCCTTAACCATCAGGTAGCAGAGATCGCTGCATCCATCGGGTTAACAGGTCAACCCGTGAGGAAATACGAGCCGACTGCCAACAAGGACTGTCCTGAGAACTTGAATGCGCTCTATCTCGCTTTCGAACTCTATGTTGAGAGCAACGGCTCGCTTCCGAAAGCAGATGGTTGGATGAAGGATCCGGAGTTTGCGGCACGGATTCAAAAGGATGAGTGGTTCCACTGTCCGTCCGTCTCGAACCGGCACGATGCCTACTACGGGTATGCATTTAATGATGCGTTGTCGGGGATACAACTGGATGGCAAGAAACTAAGCGAAATGCCAGATGCAGCGCGGACACCGCTGTTGTACGACTCGAGCAAACTGGAGATGAGCGCGCACGATAGTTTCAATTCACTGCCTTCTGCCGGACGACACAATGGAAAAAACAATGTGCTGTACTGCGATGGGCATATCGAGGCTCTTACTCCTGGCGCCAGCAGTGCGAAAAGATAGCTCCAGACGCATCGGAGTTCTCTAAGAAGTTCAGGGACAATTAACCGCTAGATGCAAAAAGGCGCAACAGCTTCAGACCGCGAGGCGCAGACCGCTCTACCTGCGCGAACCGTTGTTGGGTGGCAGGGCGTTCGATTTACACTTCCGCCAGAGTGGAATGTAACAGCATTTTCACTCGATAGGGATAACGGGTATGTGCGGGTTGACTCACCAGGATCCGGAGCCATGAGCGTCCAGGTGCGCTGGACCGATGCGTCGAAAGAGGTCAAAGGGCCGCCGACTCCTTACTACCTGCTAGCGCCCTACTTTAGAAGGTTATTGAAGCGGCCACCGCCGCCCGTAACGAAAACTGACTTGCGCCAGAGCCTCGAGAAGATACTCAAGGACGCGGCGAAAGACGCCAAGAAGAGCCATGCCGTTTTCGATAGCCAGATGAAGTCTGAAAAGACAGAAGGCGAAAATGGCGAGCGGAGTTCGATCAGTTTTACATGGACCGGCGCCGGTCGTGGTCAGGGAAAGATCTGGAGATGTGATACCTGCAATCGCGTTGTAGTTTCTCAGGTAATTGGCCTGAGTAAGGATCATAACGCAATAGGAAATGTCGCCTCTCAGCTGTTTGCGACATTTCAGGATCACACCATAGATGGCTATGATCTGTGGGCACTTTATGATCTGCAGGCTGCAGTGCCGAGCACTTTTAGGCTAACAGCACATAAGCTAATGTCCGGGCACCTGCAGCTGGTATTTATGCGGGGAGCAGAGCGGATCATCATTGACCGATGGGGCCTGGCGAACGTAACCCTAAAGAAGTTCAAGTTAGACGAGTGGTTCCTAACCAATTCGGCAATTAAGTCGGCGAACATGGTTCGAACTTCGACAACGGCATTTGGTGGTCACGAGTTCATAAGTTTCGAGGGAGCGCTCCCTGTTAGCGGCAGGATGGCAGCGGTCCGAGATGCGAAGGGATCAATGCGCGGATTGCCAACACGTTATTCGGGTGGTGTGTGGCATTGCGCAGAAACAAATAAACTGTTTTCGATCCAGGTGTTTCACAGCAGAAAAACGGAGAAACTGATCGAGAACATACTGGAACGGTGCAAGTGCCACTGAACCCCGCGGTAAAGCTAAAGGCTCAGGTGTTTGCGAGCCGGTACATGCCTTTTCTGAAGATCCGTCCACCGGAGATGGATCGAAGTGGCGCACTGACATTGCGGCCAGGCAGGAATGCCCTTCTTACGTGGGAAACGAAGGAAGAGGGCAAGACAATGCTCACTGTGCCGCTCGATATGAACAAAGGCGGCAAGTTAACTCGCTTGCTGGCTAAATGGATGCGTGCGCCGTCAGAGCGTTATGTTGAACTGGACGAGGTAGGCGGTTTCGTGTGGGAGCTATGCGACGGTAATCATACCGTTGAAACTATTGTTCAGAAAACCGGCAAAGAGTACAAAATGAACCGGCGTGAGGCGGAAGTGTCGGTAACGATGTTTCTCCAGATGCTGCATGAGAAGAACTATATCGGATTCTACAAAAAGGTTCGAAAGAGCTGAGGGGTGTGTTCGAATATGAGCGCCAGTCGTGAAATAACGCCGCAACGCGAGATTAAAGTACAGAAGCAGATACAGCTTCCATTTAGCAAAGCATGGGAGATCAGTATCAAGAGTATTAAGATTCGTCTTATGCGATCTGTCATTACTGCCGCAGGCGTATTTCTGGGAAT
>CAIXIX010000152.1 GCA_903919615.1 uncultured Chthonomonas sp. | reverse complement strand
ACGACGAGGAGGGCGCCGTCTACACCGAGTTCATTTGCCTCGCGGGTCAGCTGGATGCTGGCTTGAGTATCGTTTCCGCCAGTTCCAGCAACGACAGCGCCTCTTCCGGCAACTGCAGATTTAACGAGCTCAAATAACTCGAGCTTTTCATCATGAGACAGCGTTGGGCTTTCGCCCGTTGTCCCGCAGACAACGATACCATCTGATCCATTTGCAAGCAGGTGATTAACTACCCGCTCTACTCCGTCACGGTCAATTGAACCATCCGGCAGAAAGGGAGTTACCATTGCCGTCAAGACTTGACCAAAGATTGCAGCGCTCATCAAGACATCCTTCTCGCAGACCTCATGTTAGGTACGGTCTGATTTGTTCAGTTCCCAGCGTTAAGTTAGATCTTACTCGCTACACTTGATGGGCTGGGTCAGTTGGCGCCCTTCATCCACACTTCGGCGATCTGGACGCCGTTGAGAGCAGCTCCCTTAAGGATCTGATCACCGCATACAAACAAGTCGACAGCATCCTCATTGGACAGATCGTAACGAAGTCGTCCAACTAAAACGTCATCAATACCACTCGCTTCGATAGGCATCGGGAAATGATTGTGTTCGACATCATCCTGAATAGACACTCCGGGGAATGCTGCGAGCGCTTCGCGAATTGCGTCTAGCGAGGGCCGCTGTCCGGCTTCAAATTCGACGTTGATACTAATCGAATGAGCGCGCACAACAGGTACACGGACGCACGTGGCCGTAATTCTGATGTCGTCATCATGCAGAATTTTACGGGACTCATAGATCATCTTGCGCTCTTCTTCGTTGTACCCAGTTGCATCGATCTTCGTATTATGTGAGAACAGATTGAAAGCAATTGGGTGAGGAAACACGACGGGAGTAATCGGTCGGTTATGAATGAGCTCGTGCGTCTGCTCTACAAGTTCCTGCATTGCCTGTGCGCCAGCGCCACTTGCAGCCTGGTAAGTAGAGGCGACAATCCGGCGGACCGGGGCCAATTTCCGGAGCGGCTCAACCGCCATCAACATCACGATTGTTGAACAGTTCGGATTAGCGATGATGCCTTTGTTGAGCCAGATATCCTCTGGATTTATCTCGGGAACAACAAGCGGTACATCGGGATCCATTCGGAATGCCGAGGAGTTATCGATCACGAGGGCACCGGCAGCAGCAGCCACAGGAGCGAACTCCTTGCTTCGTGAACCACCTGCACTGAAGAACGCAATATCAACGCCGTCGAACGATTTATCATCGAGCAGCTCAACAGTGTAGGAACGACCATGAAATGAGAGCGTCTTTCCAACCGACCGCTCCGATGCGAGCAGCTTGAGAGAGGAAAGTGGAAATTCTCGGATCTCGAGAAGTTTGAGGAATTCGGTCCCAACGGCGCCTGTCGCTCCCGCGATGGCAACATTATAGGTTTTCATCAGACGATTACTTTCAATTCGATTGTGATAGCCGCTGCGGCGCCTTGAGCGGCACAGCGATTCGCGTAGCTGAGTTTACTCTAACCAGTTATGCTCCGTCAAATCGGAGATTTGATGTGTGTTGAAATGGCAGGTATTATCGCAGATCTTCAATGATAGCTGAGAGAATAGGGACAAGCTGTTTCTTACGCGATACCATCTCTTCAAGATCATAAACGCCTTCGTGTATGTGTTTAAATTGGAGCGCCGTGAGTATCCAGGGCTCGCCTACGCAGAGCATTTGGCTCCTACCTGTAACAACATCGGTAACCATTATGGCGATGAAGGCTAGCGATTCGCGAACTTTCCTCTCCGCAAGAGCTTCAAGCAGCTCGAGGCGACGCTCGGGAAGCTCCTGCAACCCAGTGACTTCAACTTGACCAATGCTAACCGACTGACCATTAATTTCGTAGTTCTTGCGATCCGTATCCAGGATTTCGCTGGATGTACGTGCGCCAAGCCCCGATTGCGCTCGTAGCAGTTCGTTCCCATACGCTTCTGCGTCAACTTGTGCGATGTCTGCCAGCCAGATTGCAATGGCGCGATCGCGGTCTGTACAGGTAGGTGATTTGAAGACGAGTGTATCGGATAGCAGACCGCTCAGCAGCATTCCCGCAATTCCACGCGGTGGGTTGAGCGATTGGCGTTTGCAACGCTCGGCAACCAGAGTGGATGTGCTGCCGACAGGATCAATGACAAACGGAATCGGAGTTGCCGTGGCTGCGTTGCCAAGGCGATGGTGATCGAGCACGCCAACGATCTCTGCCTCCTCGGCATCATTTACCGCCTGAGAAAGCTCGTTGTGGTCCACGAGAATTAACCTCGCGCGCGGCGGCTCCAGTATTCTGCGGCGGGTCGCAACACCAAGGTAATCACCGCTCTCATTAACGATGATAAAATCGTCCGTCTCGCTTCGCAACAGTCCAGTTCTGTGGTCGAGTATGCGTTCCCGATGATTCAATACGGGCGCATCCTCAGCAATGTTCTTGCATGGCTGCGACAGCATTTCGGCCATATTCATTGGTGCCATATAAGCACGCGCCAACGCGAGTGATGTAACGATCCCTTTCGACTTTCCGCCTACGTCAACAACAGGTACTATTCGGTCTCCTTGCGCAATTCGCGACATCGCTGCAGGCAGAGGATCATCTGGCTTCACACTAGTTTGCATCGTCGCTACATGGCCAAATGTCGGTGCGACACCAGTTAGAAGAGTGGGAGAGGCCAGTTCAAATCTCTTAAGAGCATAGGTAGCCTGTTCTCCCGGCTGGCCAGCGCGAGCAGCCATCACATCGTCTTGACCTGTTGCTGCAAGGAACCAGGCGTAACCGAGCGCTGAGGCGATTGAGTCGGTATCTGGACGCTGATGCCCGATAACGTAAATACGGGATGGGTCCCATCTGTCAGATCTATCCTTAGCTACTAACATGAGTTTTTTCCTGTCTTACAAATGGCTGAATTGAAGGTTTCGCCTCACAAATCTCCGAGCTCTAATCAGCCCATGAAATGGTAGTAGCCGCTACAGGATTTTCTCTAATCCTACGACAACACCGGAAAGCGTCCCGACAGTCCGAGCTGCGTGTACAACCCCAGGCATAAACGATCGCCGGTCTAGCGAGTCATGCCGTATCGTAAGGGTTTGGCCTGCGCCCCCAAAGATCACCTCCTGGTGAGCAACAAACCCTTGAAGTCTAATAGAATGGATCGGCACATCTCCTGTGTTCGCATCTCTGGCCCCGCGTGCGCCGGGTGACTTTTCGATTAAATTAGCCGGTACAGGCTTTGGAGATATTCCTGCAGATACGCGACTCTTACCGATGCGCTGTGCTGTTAGCAGTGCCGTTCCAGATGGAGAGTCAATTTTTCTGTCGTGGTGCAGTTCGATAATTTCCACGTCTGGAAGGTATGCCGCTGCCCGTTCGGCGAACTCCATCATGAGCACGGCTCCAATAGCAAAATTTGGAGCGATGAAAACAGCTCGCGACGCTTTTGACGCTAACTCTTCCAGCTCTGCCAGATCACTGGTACTCAATCCAGTTGTGCCCACAACCGGAGAAACGCCACAGCTAAGGGCTATCCGCAAGTTAGACATCAATGATGCAGGCAGAGTAAAATCGACCACTACTTCGGCTTGAGTATCCAACAGCGCCTGCTTAAGGTCGCTAGTAATTACGATTCCATTGCTTCCTATACCTGCCGCAGATCCAGAATCGATTCCCTCAGCCGCAAGGTCTATAGCCGCGACAAGCTCAACACCGTCGGCCTCAGATATGGCACGAATTACTTCTTTGCCCATCATTCCAGCAGCGCCACAAACGGCAACTCTGACATTTTCAGCGGCACCCATGAGCATTGGTCTCCTTATTATTCATTGTACAGTTGGGTTCGAAAGCATAATTTCAGACCTTCGCGGCCGCGCGCCCAGTTGGGCCTACCGTCGCAAGTGTCTGCAATCGATCATCGAACACATACAGAGCAGCATCAATAATTGTCGCATTTGAAACGGCATCGTAGTTTGCCAGCACTTCCTCAACAGGCAGCACGCGACCATGAGATAGTAGGGACTCACCATACCGGTTCATGCGAGAGTTCATACTCTCGAGACCAAGAACAAGCGCTCCCCGTACCTGAGTGCTAGCCTTCCGTAATTCGTCGTCCGTAAAGCCGATCCGGCATACAGTCTCAATCTCATGCTTTGTGAGCTCTATAACCTGATCAAACGTAGCAGGACTCGTGCCACCGTAGATGCAGAACACGCCACCATCACGATAGTATCGAGTATATGCTCCAATATTGTATGCGAGACCACGCTTCTCACGTATCTCTTGAAACAGCCTGGAGCTCATGTTCCCGCCAAGTAGCGTGTTGAGTATGGAGAGTGAATATCGCTCCGGACTTGTCTTTGAATACCCTCGAGACCCAAGGCAAAAATTGACTTGCTCGGTATTTCGCCGTTTAACTTGCTTGTCTTTTCCAGAAGGAGTCGGTACTGGATGCGCTGGCAATAGGGCCTCACCGCTCAATCCCGAAAATGTGCCGGATACCTGTTCTACTATGGACTGATGGTCGACGGCGCCTGCCGCTGCTACAACAATTCGATCTGGCCGATATCGCGAGCTCATGTAATTAACGATATCTTCGCGACTAATCGCTTTCACTGTCTCTTCCGAGCCAATAATGGGACGGCCCAGCGGATGCTTCTTCCATAGCGCCTGTTCAAAGACTTCGTGCACGAGGTCCTCTGGAGAGTCCTCGTACATTTTGATCTCTTCAATTACCACGCCTTTTTCTCGAGTCATCTCTTCAGGATCAAGAAGAGAGTTCAAGAGCATGTCCGATAGCACGTCCAAAGCTAGCCCGGTATCTTCTGCCAGAACACGAGCCTGATAGGTCGTCATCTCCTTGTCGGTCCATGCGTTGAGATGCCCGCCACGAGACTCGATCGTGTCAGCAATCTGATGTGCTGTACGTTTCGGTGTTCCCTTGAACATCATGTGCTCAATAAAATGGGAGATGCCAGCAGTATCTGGGTCCTCATCCCGCGAACCGATACCTACAAACACTCCAACCGACGCGGAGCGCACATAAGGAACAGACTCGGTAACAACCCTAAGTCCGTTGGTAAGAGTAGTAATCTGAACAGATTCGAGCGTTGGTTTCGTCATCTTAGTCCTTGGCGATGGGAATGGTAGCCAACCGAATTGCGAGTTCGCGTTGTGCCGCAAGAGCCTGATCCATAGTAGGGACTTCGGCAAGAACAAGCGGTTCGAGTTCTGGATTATTCCAGTCCAATTCAACGCGATATGCGACGGGCTTACGTTTCCGGTTTTTCACCGATCTAATGCACAATCCATAAAAGTCTCCAAAGCTGCTGATACGCTTACGTGGGAAAAAGGGATATCCTGACGTCTTCGTGTACGTGTGCCGATTTAGATCTAACACGAGGTCGTCTGGACCGCCATATTTCGCCATCTTGAAGTTAAGCAGTACCACAAACAGCATAGGCATACACCAAACATATTCGTTTTCACCCACGGGAGTAATTCGAATCTGCTCAGCAAACATAAAATAGCATAAACAGTCTATCGCGATAAGGATGAGTAAGATGGCATTTCTCACAGCTTGCGGCCGTCTAAATGCAATCTCTTTATCATCATTTCGCACCAGATTAACAAACATGATCTCTCCCGGGCCACCTCAGACCATCTTCGCTAACTTAGCGCTTCTGCGAGGTTCGCAGCGTTGCGATACGCAAGCGCCATGATGGTCAAAACCGGATTAAAGCCTCCATTTGTTACGTGGAGCGAGGCATCCATAACATAAAGGTTATCGTGGCCATGGACTCGCCCATACGAATCCGTTACTGAGGTTCTGGGGTCGTCACCCATACGGCAAGTACCGGCCTGATGCTGCCCGGCGCTCAATCCAAGCCCGGGCGGATCTCCCCAAATCTTTACTGCACCACTTGCAGTCAGCCATTCTTTAGCGCGCTCAAACATGAATGCAGCGGTATTAATCGTCTCTGGATGCGTCGTTCCGCTCAGCTTTGCTACTGGCAATCTATACCTATCGACGGTGCCTTGCGCCAAGGTGACCCTGGAATTCGGATCTGGAATATCCTGAACAGGACCGATAACATGCATCGTCCGAGTAAACCCATACTGCATCCAGTTCTTAGCCTCGATACCCCATCGCGGCACTTCCGGAGGAAAACACCGGTACCAGAAGATGATAGGTAGCTTTATGAACTCATCAGAGAGCATTCCGCCGCCGACGATGCCGGCATTTCCATGATTAAACTGAGTGGTGGAAATGGAGACTCCCGGACCAATACCATCGTAGTTCGGTTCTTCGAATAGACCGAGGGCCCCAGGATACACATGCCCTTGTAGATTACGCCCCACAACGTCGTTAGAGTTGCCGAGCCCATCTGGATGGCACTTTGAAGAGGACAGCAGAAGTAATCTCGCGCTTTCGATCGCGCCACTCGAAACGACTACTGCTCGCGCTGAAGCGGACTTTCGCTGGGGACCATTGCCTGCATCGTGCAGATAGGATACCCCGGTTACCGTTCCACTGGCGTTGGTGAGCACGGCATCACACACCGCAGACGTTTGCAAGTCACAATTGCCCGTTGCAAGAGCCCTGGGAATTACAGTGTTGTGGGTACCATTCTTACCGTCGCTCGGGCATCCAAATCCCACGCAATGCTGGCACTGAACGCAAGCTGGCCGACCATGATAAGGTACGGAATTGATAAGCAGGGGAGTCGTAAACGTGTTCCATCCAAGCTTCTCAGCCCCATCCTTCAAAACGCCATGCCGCTTCGTGGGAGGAACAGGCGGCATGGGATAGCTATTCTTGCGATACGCTGAATGCTTATCGCCACCTGTCTCACCGCAAACGCCTATCTCTTGTTCCGCCTGCTCATAAAAGGGTTCCAGGTCCGCGTAACTTATAGGCCAATCATCAAGAGAACTTCCTTCGGGAATGCCGTAAGTACTGGCCATCCGGAAGTCCTTTTCGACGAACCGCCAAGCCTGGGCGCCGTAAACGCGCGTGCCTCCTCCAACTGTTGAAGCATTGTTCTGATAACCGCCCTCGTGGGGCCTCACGACCCTGGTAATCTCTGGTTTTACATCGTCGGGAACGATAACACGGGGATTGCCGTCGATATCAGGTCCACCATTGTGGCCATAGATTGATATCCGCTGATTTCTCAAGTGATCTCTGGGGATCTGCTCATAAGTAAGGTCTTGACCGCGCTCTAATAGGAGCACGTGAAAGCCTGACTCGGTGAGGACCGCTGCCACGATGCCGCCCGCGGCTCCAGCCCCCACGATCACAACATCATAGTCGGTCGCAGCTGTCATTTCGGACCTCCAACAGCAGACCAATCTGCATCAGTAACCGCAAACCCAATCATGTCCCATGAAACCGAACCTCTATTACCCCCATTGCCAGGATCAGCATAGTATCCTTCGGACACCAGTCTTACGCAGAGCTCTGCGAATTCCCTAAGGGCTGTGGTGAATAATTCGGCCCCATCTCTTTCTGGGAGACGTCCATCAAGACAGCCCTTTAGAATGTTATCCTGCAACTCGAAATTGATCTCCGCAAACGAAGAGCCAAACGTTGCGGTGGTTAATTGATCAATTGCGTCCAGCCCCGACTGAACTGAAGTACGCAGCTGTTCTTCCATATGGAGAAGAGATTCTATATAATTCAGGACACCAGCGACAGATGCTGAGGGAAACTCGTTTGATGGGACGACACGATCCATAATCGCGATCATGCACTTTTGTTGTGAGGGCGAAAAGGGTATATGTGGCATGTTTGGGGCTCAATGGAAGTAGAGATTTGATCTTCGTCGATGGATGATCCTATCCATATTTACTCCAAAAAATCCGAGTTCGACACCACGATTATTGGCTATTAGCGGTTCAATATCCTCCCGGATACCGAGTCTCAAATAGGCTTCGTCGGCTATAATGTCGAAACTTAAGTGCAGACAACCAAAACGGACGGAATAGCCATGCAACAAGAAGTCTCGCGTTCGACAAGCATCGACAGAATCGCAATTGAGCAGTTATACGGCTGGATAGACCAGCATGTCGGCGAGATCATAACGGCGCTTCAGGGCGTTCTGAGAATTCCAAGTCTCGAGGATACGGCTACGCCCAATGCACCTTTCGGTGCAGGCTGTCGGGAAGCACTCGACTATGTACTGGAGCTTTGTGCTGAGTTGGGAATGGCTGTGCATGATGACTCAGGGTATGCGGGCCATGCCGAAATTGGATCTGGTTCTGAGATGGTTGCTGCCATCGGCCACCTCGATGTGGTTCCTGAAGGGGACGGATGGACGTATCCGCCGTACGGTGGGGAACTGCACGATGGATATCTATACTCCCGGGGATCTGCAGACGACAAAGGCCCCACATTTGCAGCTCTCTATGCTGCCGTCGCAATTCTTAAAACAGGTGTACCTATAGCAAGGCGAATCCGGATCATATTTGGCTGTAACGAAGAGAGTGGTTTCGGATGCGTCACACACTACTGGGAAGTATCAAAGAATGAGCGTCCGGTGTCTGCCTTCACTCCAGATGCTGGCTTCCCGTTGATTTATGCAGAAAAAGGGATCGCGAATCTGGTCCTGACTGTCCCTGTTCCAGAATCTGGTTCATCACTAAAGCTCATCAAATTTACCGGCGGACGGCGGCCCAATATGGTCCCAGATTCTGCCGAGGCTGCAATAACGGGAACCGCTCGCGATATCTCCGCAGCGGCTGCAGAACTAAGCAAGTTCTGGGACAAAAACGTCAATTATGAAATCGACAGCACCCACCTGGTTGTTAGAGCTCTGGGCAAGAGCGCCCACGGAGCGCGGCCAGAAGGCGGAGATAATGCGGTAACGAGGCTCGCTAAGGCTTTGCTAACACTAAACGTAGTGGGGTGGAAAAAACCACTAGAATCGATTGTCAAGAGCTCCGACACCGAAGGACGCAATCTGGGCATCGCATACACAGATGAGGTCGCCGGTCCGTTAACCAGCAACTTAGGCATCGCTTCAAAGGCGTCAGACGGCTTAATCGAACTTACTTTCAATATTCGCTACCCGGTAACATGGAGCATTCAGCCACTGTTGGAACGGCTATCTGGCTCGTTAGACTCATTCGACTGGACCTTGAAAGAGTACGAGGATCAGCCGCCGCTTTATGTGCCATTAGATGAGGAGCCAGTCGCTACCCTGTTACGTATCTATCGAGAAGAGACCGGCGACTATACATCGATGCCACGAACGATGGGCGGCGGAACCTACGCGAGAGCGACACCGCATGCCGTTGCTTACGGACCCGGTTTCCCCGGAAACACAGATGGGCCAGCCCATGAGCCAGACGAGCGGTTTGCCATTGAGACTCTCGTCCGAGCATGCAAGATCTATGCTCGAGCTCTTTATGAGCTTGCCAACGCCCCACTATAACGCTAATCCCGATCAGAGTAGACAACAGGATTCAGTACACTGGCGGCAAGTTCACCGGGCATCATACCAGGCAGCCATGTATTCAGGTCATCTTCCCTGTTCGGGTTATCTGGCTCCATTATGCGAATGCCATCCGCAAAGTAGATGATCGTCATCACCTCGCGCATGGAGTTACTGCTGTTGCCGGGTGCGGCGTGCAGAGTCCAACCAGAATGAAAGGTCGCGTCGCCAGCTTTCATCTCAGTACAGGCAATAGGAAAGCCCTGTGAAGCAACGTACTGTTCAAAAGTTGCCTCCGACTCATCCGAGATTTTGATGTGCCCCATGAAGCCGTCGGTGTGAGAACCAGAAGCAAACCGCAGGGCTCCCATATCGAAAGAGACATCCACGAGCGGCATCCACATGGTTAGCGTCTGTATTCCTTCAGTTGCGAGCGGCCAGTAATATTGATCTTGATGCCATGGGGTGTGACCACCCTGAGGCTCCTTATACAGCGCCTGATCGTGATACAGCCTAACGGCAGGTACACCCATTAACTCGGCCGCGATCTTACCAAAACGTTTCGCCAGGACAAATTTCCTCACGGCATCGTCTCGCTGCCAGAGGTTCATAATCTGCAAGAACGCTTTGCCATACGTGTCACGCTCTTCGAGCGGGGGTAATTCGCCCTTAAATCGCTCCGTGGCGGCGTTAATGAATGGACGGTAAGTTGCTACTTCGCCGCTGTTGCAGACGCCGTGCAAGAGTACATGGCCATTTGCCTGAAATGCTTCGATTTCCGAAGATTCAAGCGTATACACTGAGTCTAAATCGACAGCGCTGGTATCAAGTTCTGAGCTCATTCTCATGTTCCCCTTATGCTAAATCAGCAGGTTTCTGCAGGCCTGAGCGAGTATACCTTAGAGGTGTATAGCGTCTCAGCCAAAGGCTAATTTTTCTCACGATCGGTATCATATCACTATGGAAGTAGGTGTAAAAGGCGGCTCAACCCATTCTGGAGTTCAAACCGTTCTGAAGTCGGCGCGAAGCTGGCTTGTGCTTATTCTTGTCGTAGCCCTGTTTAGCATCAATAGCACCTTTAGACATACGTTCTTTACGCAAGACTATTTGCCGAATATTTTTGAACAGTCGGCAAGAAATATCGTTCTTGCGGTAGGAATGAGCTTTGTCATTTTTACAGGTGGTATCGATCTTTCTGTAGGCTCCGTTCTCGCACTGTGTGGCGTGGGCCTTGCACTAAGCCTGAGCGGACAGCTGCCACAATGGATAGTGTTCGTTGCCGTTACGCCAATTACTGCAGCCGCTGTAGTCGGGGCGTACGCAGGTTCACGCAGACACTCTCAGTCTGTACGCGCCATTGCCTGTTTTATTGCAGGCGCTATCGCGGAACTCGTGGGTGGTTTTGTCGTTTCCCGATGTGTGCACGGAGGCATAAGGCTGGAGGGCGCAATTGTCATCTGTGTGATGATTGGCGTCGCATGCGGCCTCGTTAACGGCCTCACAAGCTCACTGGGCCGGGTGCCACCGTTTGTAGTAACTCTCGGCATGATGAGCGCAGCAAGGGGCTTAACTCTCTATGCTACCGATGGCGCCAGTGTTTCCGCACGAGATTACCCCAGGCTTCTGGCTCTTGGACAGCCGCAAGTGCTCGTAATTGCGCCACTAATCGTCGTATTGTGTGGTACGGCAATTATTAAATGGATGAAAACAGGCAGGTACTTTCTCTCAATAGGAGGAAATGAACAGGCATCTCGTCTTTCAGGCCTCAATGTGGCCGGCAACAAGACGCTGGCGTATATTTTGGCAGGCATCTGTGCTGCGATAGGCGCAATTCTCGTGACAGCAATGTTTGGCCAGGCCAGCACCAACGCAGCATCTGGCGCCGAACTCGAAGCGATTGCCTCGGTCGTTATCGGAGGTGCAAGCCTAACCGGAGGCAGGGGAAGCATCGTTGGAGCCATGATTGGCGCGCTAACGATAACCGTAATCACTGCAGGACTTATTCTGGTTCAGGTTCCAGATACGCTCCAACAGGTTGTTCTAGGCGCCGTGATCGTAGCAACCGTGCTGGTAGATCAAACGAAGCAGCGAGCCTAATACTCTCTTACGGATTAAGTTATAATACTCAAACAACATCAGGGTAGATACGAATGAAAACGAAATTTACAACACTTGCTATGCTCTTGTTTCCGCTGCTTCTCGCAGGGTCAGGCTGCGGTAAGGAGACAAAAAGCAACGACAGCGCTCCAGCAGGTACCGCAAAATCCGATCCGATTTCTGTTGTGCATACAGGCACACCGGATAAGGCCGGCCCGACAACAACCGACAGCGCCGCCAGCAAGGGGACCATCACAGAGGCAGACCTTGCTGCTGTTCTAAAGGCCTCAAAGCCCTACAAAATCCTGTTGATCGTGAAAACACTCAACAACCCTTTCTTCAAGCCAATGGTTGCCGAGTTCAAGAAAACGGCTGAGTCGCTTGGCGTCACAGCGGAAGTTCAGGCAGCGCCACAGGAGACGGATGTCGACAAGCAGGCTGCGCTCGTTCAGAACGCCGCCGCTCAGGGCTACAAAGCCATCTGCATCACGCCTGCCGATTCCAAGGCGCTTGTTCCAGCGCTCAAAAGCGCTGCGGACAAAGGCGTGACGATCATTAACGTCGACAATCGACTGGACGCGGAGGCATGTAAATCCGCATCGTTTACCGTGAGCGGTTATGTCGGGGCGGATAACGAGGCGGGCGGTAAACTGGCCGGTGAATCGATGCTGACCATTCTTGGCGGCAAAGGTAAAGTCGTAATTATCGAGGGCATTCGGGGTGTAGATAACGCGGAGGCTCGACGTCGGGGGTTTGAATCGGCAGTCAAAGACAAACTGACAATCGTCGACCGACAATCGGCAGACTGGATGACAGAGAAGGCCGAAAAAGTGATGCAGAACATCATTGCCGTGCACCCGGACATCAATGGCGTGTTCTGCGCCAACGACGAAATGGCGATCGGCGCCATCGTCGCACTTAAGAGCGCAGGCAAAGCGGGCAAAGTCAAGGTCGTCAGCTACGACAATATCGCAGAAGTGCGCCCCTACTTAAAGGGTGGTGAGCTGTACGCCACGATTGAACAGCACCCTGACTTGATGGGCAGCAACGCCGCAAGGATGGCCGTTGGCGTGCTGGATGGCAAGATTAAGCCAGGAAGTGTGCTCCTTGTAACTCTCGAAGAGAAACTTAGGTAGTCACTCGTTTCAGTTGAAACTATGCTCGTGTTTGTCGGTTTGATTACGAGCGTTAGGGGACAGTTTATGTCGCGACAGTTCGAATTTAACTTTGGCTCAGCATCTACACGCAGGTCATTCTTAGCGGGAACGGTTTCCCTCGCAGCAGGTGCGCTGATCACTAGCTCTGCCGATGCAGATCCACCGCAGCCTGAGATTAAGCCCCTAAGCGCTGCTTCTAAAGTTAAATTCAAGAAGCATGTGATCAATGAAGCTTCCGATTTTGAGGCTGCATGTTCAGCCGGCCTCTCAGGCAACGGACATATTGACATCGTAAGCGGTGACACCTGGTATGAAGCGCCGAACTGGACGCCGCACAAATTCCGCGAAATAGGAGTTTGGGGTAGGAGCGCCACTGAGAGCGGCTATCGAGCGAGCTTCGCGGACATTCCAGTCGATGTCAATGGTGACGGCAAGTTAGACATCGTTTCTTCTGATTATGCCTCTGGCGAAATCTTCTGGCATGAAAATGTCGGGAATACTACCGACCTGTGGCCAAAGCATCTGATTGCGAGGCCTGGAAGCGCAGAAACAACCGTTCTCGCGCCCATCCTTGGCCGCAGCAAGTTTTGCATCTTACCAAATGTGGCAGGCGTTGTCGTGTGGTATGAGCTTCGAACGGCCGCAGCAAAACCTGAATGGGTAGAGCACGTCGTTGGCAAAGAGGGAGCAGGACACGGCGTAGGCTGGGGCGATGTTAACGGTGACGGCAAGACCGATATCATCTGCCCGAATGGCTGGTACGAGCAGGTCGACGCACTGAACGACAAGTGGATCTGGCATCCTGAGTTCCGATCTATTCTTGGAGCCTGCAGCATCGGAATGCCGGTCCTGGATGTAGACGGCGATGGCAAGAACGATATCATCATAGGCGCCGGGCACAACTACGGGATCTCCTGGCTTCAACAGACGCCGGGTGGCGCGACAAAATGGACAGAACATGTGATCGACAATACATGGTCGCAGCCGCACGCTGTGCAGCTAGCCGATCTTGAACACAATCGCCATCCTGTAATTCTCACAGGCAAGCGTTACAAGGCGCACGATCACGATCCGGGCGCATTGGAACCACTTGTGGTTTGCTACTACAAATACGACAGAGCTTCTGCTAAGTGGACGAAATACATTATCGATGAAGGCACCCACGCCGGCACAGGGTTGCAGTTGTGGACCGGTAACATCGTCTCAAAGAACCGCGTCGATATTCTCGCTCCGGGCAAGAGCGGCCTGTACCTATTCGAAAACCTTGGTTAGCATAACGTGCCAATAACACTCGTTTCAGTCAACAGATACTGATTGGAGCATTTCACGATTGATTAGACTAGTCCTGCCAGCGCGGGCAACAGCAGCGTTCCTGTTTGTTGCCTGCTCGATATCGCCTGCCGGCGCCGCCCCAGACATTCACGGGGCAATCGCTCGCGCAGTGAACACTCTGGACGTAACGATCAAGGAGTATCCGAACCATGTTCGCTGCTTCTCGTGTCACCACCAGGGCATCACTTCCATTGGGCTATCACTAGCAGCGAAAGCAGGAGTACCGCATGCTCGCGTCTCGCTGCAGGCTGCTGCCGAATTCACTCTGGCCGACCTCAAGCAAGATCTTGCGATGTACACCAAGGGCGATGGGCAACCAGGCGGGGTTACCCGTGCAGGTTATGCGCTTCTCGCACTGAAATGTGCTGGAGCGAAACGCGGAGACGTCACCGAGGCCGTCGCAAGCTTCATTGCGAAACGCGACGCTGCGGAAGGCTACTGGCGCGCTAGATCTAACCGGCCGCCGTCTGAGTTCAGCAACTTCACCGATACATTTCTTGCAATCACGGCATTATCAACTTATGGGCAAGCCGAGTCTCCAATGGTTCATCAGAGGCTGCAGGCAGCTCGCAACTGGCTGATCACTGCCGTTCCCAAAGAGACGGAAGATAGAGTATTCCGACTGTTAGGGCTTTGGAGCGCAGGCGCTGACACTGATGCGATTAACGCCGCGGCCGCAGCCATGAAATCGGATCAGTTGCCTTCGGGTTGCTGGCGACAACTAGATACAGGTGATCCAGATGCCTATGCGACAGCGACATGCCTTACGGCGTTGCTTATCACCGGGCAGCTAACCCCGAGTGATAGCGCCGCGAAACGAGCCATCGATTATCTCTTGAAGTCACAACTCCAGGACGGGACATGGCATGTCGTTACGCGCGCTCATCCGGTTCAGCCCTATTTCGAAAGCGGATTCCCGCATGGTAAGGATCAGTTCATCTCGGTTTCCACAACAGGGTGGGCGATCGCCGCGCTCAGCCTGGCTGCCGGCGCGAAATCACCGCTGTCGCCAGTATCACTGCCTGCACTTGTCGCAAGCAATAGGATCCATCCCAGGGAAATGAGAAAGGCTCGTCCAACCGTGTGGGCCTTTCCTCCGCCGCTAAACAATGGTGCAGAACTGTGGGAGATGATAAACAAGCCAGAGCTGTGGCAGCGAACCCGAAATATGATCGATGGGATAGGCTATGCTGATCTCAATTTGAATAAGCAGTTTTCAGACGAACAGCTCACGTCGATCTTTGCCAACCTCAAGAAGTGGCATCTTAAGCTTTGCCTTGAAACGGGCGCTATAAAACCATGGGGAATTACAGCAGATGCGACCCTCGCAGCCGAGCGTCCGCTCTGGAACCGATTTATCAAGCTCGGGGGAACGATAAACTCAATCGATACCGATGAACCGCTCTGCTGTACGAGGTCCCAGCTAAAAACCCTTTATCCAGATAGCTATGCAATCAAACAGACGGCGCTCTACTATGAAGCGGTTCGCCGGGAGTACCCACACACTCTCGTCGGCGATACCGAGCCCTATCCCTTTCTCAGCGTCAAAGAGATCACAGATTGGTTAAGTCGCGTTCAGGAGAGACTAAAAGCCGACGGTATGGCAGGCATGGATAGCTTCAAACTAGATGTTGACTGGGCAAACTTCGATCCTCGCACCACATCGAAACCCAAGGGAAGCTGGCAAGATGTCCGTGAAATTGAGGCATTCTGCAAGAAAGAGCACATCGATTTTCGGCTCATCTACTGGGCGGCAGTGCAACCACAACTTAGACATGATGGCAAGGCTACTGACGGCACCTGGACCCAAGAGGTGCTGCACATGGTTAAGGACTATAAACTAGCAGGCGGCTCGCCTCACACATTTGTAGTAGAAAGCTGGCTTGATGATGCACCGCCAGCCGCATTACCAGAGACTAACTTGGATAGTTTTACGGGATCTGTATTGAGGCTTTGCGAGGGATTTGTTCGCGGGCAGTGATTTGTAACTAGGGCTAACCTGTAATTTTTTCGTTTGGTCTATTCGCCCTTACCTTTACCCAGCGTTGGAGACGCGCCTACCGCAATCGATTCAAGGGGCCAGCCCTTTAAACCCCGCTAAGGATGGCTCGCGCCGCCCTCCTTAGAAACCTCCCGCGATTTGAAAGATGGCATCAACACGGACCGTAGTCTTCGAGCACGCCCGAGGAACGAGCGATTCAGTGTGGTGTGCGTGTAGCACAAACTAGCCGTTAGGTCTTTGATGTCGCTGATGTTGCTGAGGGCTGTGATGACGAAATGATGCAAGCAGGAACAGATAGCCCGACGGTCGCGTGTTGCGGCGAATGAAGTCGGCTCGTTGGTTAAGGACGCCAAGTTCCCCGAAGGACGCCAACTCTGTGTGAGTATACCGGTGGCGTTCTTCGGTGGGCGTGTAGCACACACTAGCGGTCAGGTCTTTGATTGTTGCTGGTGTTGATGAGGTCCGTGAGGATGCTCGCTGACGTAACGGAAGCTTGACGCAGAGAAGGGCGTGAGGACAAGCCGTGCTTGCAGTTCGATGAGGTGTTCGCAACGGGTCTCGGAGCGCTGGGCGAGTTACGACCATCGATCGGGATCGACCCGGAGTTGGCGAGCTCCAAATCCTCAAACTGCATAAATTCTGCCTCCATTGAGACGGTGTCAGGTTAGGTTCAAAAGGCTTTAGGGAGGCAGTATCGGAAGATGCCAAAGGGACCTTATTCTAGCGCCGGTGGTGGTACCAACCTGGCTGCCGTTTAGAGTAAAACTTATAGCGACAATCTCAACGGAGGTATTGCTTGGTTGTGAATTTACTCTTTAATGCAGCAAAGCATGGTTTCACTCTGATGGGGAGGGGCAAAAACAATCAAATCAATGATGGCATTGTCTTGCGAAACCGCAGATGGCGAGCCCTCGGTTGGAACCCGAATTTGCGGTACATGACATAAGGGCCATGGGCCGGTTTCCGCCTCATCGGGCCCTATTGAGGTGTACAGGCGCGCGGTGACACAGCCTGACGCTTTCAGCGCCGAGAGGCTGCGAGCCGCCAGCGCCTGCGCCACTCCGAGACCGCGCAAGGATTCACGAACCGCGACTTGAGCGATCTCCCCCACCTGTCCGCTCCGACGGCACAGGTAACCCCCCACCACCACGTTCCCTTCCCATGCCACCGGACTCAGGCTCGGCTCCGCACTCTGCACCCTCTCCAGCCATTCGGCCTCTACTAGGTCAAGTTGCCGCTCCAATTCCTCGCCTTGCCAGCGTCCACCTTGTTCGGGCGGATTGAGATTCGCCTCGCCGAGCGCGCGTGCGACGGCACGGTGGGCGGACGGTTCCAGATTACGGAAAGTGAGACCGGCAACGCTTGGAACGGGCGGCAACGCGTCGAAGTCATCGAAGACCAGTTCCGGCGAGACAAAGCTGAGATGATAGCCTTCGTTATAGAGGAGGGCAACAGCGTCCTGCTCGCCTTCGGTTGCGTTTGCCAGATGCAGAGCAGGGTGGGGATCGCCTCGATGCAGTCCTCTCGCCCGCACTTCGCCCCAGCGGTGCATCGCGGTTCCAAGCCCCAGGCCGCGAACGTGGGGCATGACCCACACGTGCCACAGATACGCGCGTTCCTCATGTCCCCACGCTTCCATCCAGGCGTGTGCCACGACCTGCCCTTCCTCCACGGCGAGCAAGGTCGCCTGAGGCGGAGCAGCCTGCACAAGCCGAGCATAGGCATCGACAGGAAGGTTAGGGATAGAGTAGCAAACTGAGTACGGGTCAATTTGGTCGTGGACGCGGCAGGCATCATGGACGGCCCGCATTGCCCCAATATCGTCCAAGCCCTGATAGTGGCGAAAGGTGAAGCGGGCGCGGAGGGAAGCAATGTCCAGGCCCGCGACAATAAAGGGCTCGAGTAGGCTCATTAACGACAATGTACCTGACCTTTCTGGCAACACACCGATTTACCGGTCTTGACGTACCACTGCACGTAAGAAAGAAAATGACTGTTTATGCTGGCAGGAGCATTCTCCGAAGTTCTATCGTCATTAATGAACGTGCCGCTCAACTAAACCGAAGAGCTACCGGTCCGTAATCATGCGGCAAGACGATGTATACATCAACCTTTCAGGCGATCAAAAGCTAAACGTACAAATTTTTCGTTTCGTGAGCAGACCCCAATGCCTGCGGCCAGGAAGTGGAAGACTTCATTCTGGAACTGCGCCAAGACGCGTAAGTGGGTAAAGCGGTAATTGTGTGCGGCGACGATAGTATGGCGCGACTAGCGAAGTTTGTGCCCGTTCGCACACAGTGTGGAAATTCGGCCAGATTTCTCAATCGCCTCAGACTCATGTCGAAATGAAGGGGACCCGAGTTCAGGTCAAAATGGAGGGGGACACTGAGCAATTCCAACAGAACTCCCAGGCATCATTACTCTTTGTCCTTCTGCGGCTCTGCCGGGCGCAGCATCTCCTCTGGCGGGATATTCGAAGATCTAGCCGGACGGACGAGGGTTTCGACACCCATATCGGTCGCTGACGATGCCCGCAGCAGCATCTGGCTGCCTTCGTTGAGATGGGCTCGCTGCTCCAGCATGGGCAGACAGGTCGCCGCAATTCGGTGTACTTTGCGCTCATTTGAGAGCGTGGGCTTTTGCAGAAGAAGCTGTTTGACGGCCTGAAGCGAAGACAAGTCCCCAACATACTGAAGTGCAGTTAATATCTTTATTTGAAGTTCGCAATCAAGGTAGTTCTTAGCATTCGTTAAGATGAGCTGATTATTTAAACAGCGTCGCTGCCTGCTATTCAGGATCATACTATCCGATGCCTTCATTCGCGGCAAGAGCCGAATCAGTGCAGTTCGAGCCAGGTTACGCATCTCGTAATCCGGCCACTCCAACGCTTCAGACAGCGGGCCAATAGCGTGTACATCGTCCAGCGCTGCGAGCTCACGCGCCATTCGCGTCTCTTTGCCAGTGAGTGCAACTCGATAGAGCTGTGTGGATAGCACAGAGAGGACAGCCCAGCACAAGTTAATCGGCAGCCCAAATTTATTCACGACGCTTCCAATAAATTGAAGAACCGTAAACGGAGTTATCACACACCAATTCGCAATGAGAAACCCATATCGCATGCCAGGCGCCGCGTGAGACTCGGAGTGCTTACGGAGCTTTCTGTAAAGCGCTTTGGCTTCCTCGCTCGACTCGAGATCATCGTCAATTTCTGCCGCAACTGCAACGATTTCCTGGTTTTCCCGCTCATCTGCCTGTGCGACCAGAAAGGTCAGTGCTGAGCGTGCTGCGGTGCGAATCCTTCTGCTTGTCGGCGTCACGCAGGTACGTCGACTAAAGCTTTCAAGGTATGGAATTGCATCGAATGCCTTTAAGTTACCTAGAGCGCTAATGATCGTTATTCTCTGATCGGAAAAGCGCCGTGAATGTCGCGTTAACCAGGCGAATAGCCTGTCTCGTGCCGAATCGGTTAGTCCCGCAAACGTATCCGCTCCGACGGCAGGAAGGATCTGAGCTAACACCATTGCTGCCACAGCCTGCACACGTTCATTGTCGAAAGTCAGCGCATTTATGAGATCCGGAACAGCCTCAGGTCCGCACTCTGAGAACATCTGAGCGTCCCGCGCACACCCATTTTTTAACATCTGGCGCACTGCAATTAACGAGGCAACAGATACTCCCGCAGCAACCGCTGCAAGCTGGAACTGATCAAACTCGAGCAAGAACAGGGATGAGACACCAAGAGGCAGTGCAAACAGGTACTTGCCAACCCAGTGCTTGAGCTCATTTGACCAGCTGTCCCTGGAACACAGATCGATCAAAGCACGCACACCGTTAGGCGAATGCACGAGGGCAGGATCCACTAAGCGCCCGTCGGTACCGACTGTTGCGACCCCTGCACGAGGGATATAGGTTGCGCCTTCAACAGACAAATCGGGAGAATTGGCATTTAATTGAGGCTCAAGTCGCATAGTTCGTTTCTCTCGTTACGGCGCGCTATACAGATAGTGACGCCGTAACACAACATAACATACCAGTACGGGACGCGCCTGAATAATATCCAGTCGCGTCCCGCTGTTGATTCCTAATTTCCTATACGGTATTCCGATAGGCAGGTTTCAGTTACTCGCTCTGATGCTGAACCAGAACGACCTTCTTGTATCCACCACGCGATTTGTCGTAGAAGTAGAGGGCAATGAACACGACGAGTAGAATAAGCGGCAGATACAACAGGACGTTTAGACCTGCCTGACCGCCTACAGCCTGCGCTTTGCCCCATGCCGCGGCATCGGGAGTGTTTGCGGCTGCCTTGGAAAGAACATCTTTCGTCTTGCCAATAGATGCCGCGTACGCATCGATACCCTTGTCGTAGTACTTACCAACGATAGGATTCCAGATCGCAACTGAGATGGATCCAAATCCGCCAATAACGGAGATACCTAGAGCGCCTGAGTCTGGGAAACGCTCCGACGTCACACCAAGCATTGTCGGCCAGAAGTAGCAGACCCCGACAGCAAAGATGACTGCTGCGACGAGCGCAGTGGCCGGACTATTCGCCTTTGTAAACAGGAACATTCCTACTGCGCCAAATGAGGCTGAACCGATCAGCATAGCAACTGGCGACACGCGATGAACGATTTCACCAGCAAACGTTCGTCCAACTGCCATCAGCCCGTTAATCAGGACGAGGAACAGGATTCCGCTCCAGCCCGTCGTGAATGTCAGGATGTTTGGAATCCATCCACCCGTGACAAGCTCCGTAGCAGCAGACATCGTCATACAGACCAACAGAACGACGTAGAGAGGCTTAAGGCAGGACTTCCACATTTCTGCAGTCGATACACCTGAGGCGGATCGCTCGGTCGCTGGAAACTTCTTACCAGCAAACATTGTGGCGTAGATAACAAGCGGCACAACCATTGTTAGCATGATGATCTGCCAGTTGTGTGCCTCACCGCCGAAGCCGGATTGCTGCAAACCATAAGATATCAGGCCACCGATGACAATGCCACCAGGGAACCACACGTGGAACTTGTTGAGGCGCTTGATTTTCTCATCTGGATACAGGGTCGCGATAAGAGGATTACAGGCAGCTTCTACAAATCCGTTGGCTAGACCAAAGGCCAGAGTGCCAAGGATTAGCATCGTGTATGCGTTTGAGCCATTGGAAAGGACGATGGTACCGATACCCACCGCATGACCTATCACGGCCAGGATTAGCAGGCGGCCCATTCCAACGACGTCGCAAAGCCAGCCGCCTAGGAAGATGGAGAGACCAAATCCCCAGAAGGCCATTCCGTTGATCGTGCCCATCTGCTCATTTGAGAGGCCAAATCTCTTGCCGAGTGGAGCAACGAGATCGCCGCGAATTGCGAATGACATCGCAGTGACAATAAGAGCCATACAACTTGCTTTAAACAGCAGGTCTCGGTGAGATCGCCAGAACTCACTCGCAAGGCTGTCTGTGGTTTCGGGATTATCCACGCTGAATTCTCCTTAATAGAGGATGTGGGCACACCGGGACAGGATGATAACAGTCGTGCGGGATGCGCATGCGAACACTTATACAGTCGTGCTGAAATATCCTCTAACGATTCAAAAACAGCCATCCGAGCAGTCCCTGCAGGCTACTTTAGCGTGCCAGCATGCTTTAGGATGGTAGTATGTTTCACCGCAATATCATCCATTGCGACTTTTGGGGTCATTGCTCCATCTGCCACGTTATGCCAGTCGGTCTGCACAACGTCAAGTAAGATTGGTCTTTCAGGTTCGTTGTAGAAATCTTTCAGATACGGCGCGCTCGCGCCGAAAACTTCTAGCGCCGGTGATGGTGTCGATTTCAGGGTTGCCTTAATTGCCTGTGAGTTAGCGCTCAATTCGTTCATGCCGGCCCAGCGCATCTGTTGAGCGGTGTTGGCAAACCACTTTACAAAGCCCTTCGCCGCATCTTGCTTCTTAGAATAGACAGAAACGGCGAGAAGGTCTCCTCGCAAACTGGCAGCCAACCCGGCTGCACCTTTCGGCAAAGTAATGATTCCTGTGTCCGAAGCATACCGGTTCACAGCTTTGTCCGTGAGCTTCGCGTAATCCGAAATCCAGCACATTGCCATCGCGGCCTTACCGTCCGAAAAGGCCTTAAGCGCCTCTTCCGCACCGAAATTCTCCGCGCCGGGTGGACAGCATGCCTTCAAGTCAACTGCGTAAAGCTTTAGAGCGTCAATAGATCCGGGCGAATTCACAAATCCGTATACTGTGCCCTTCATGTCATCCCTGTAATCGTTACCAGTAGACCAGAGCAAGGGAGTAAACCCGGAAGTGATGCTGCCGTCATCTCCACCCTTATAGAAAAGTGCAGCTCCAAATTGCCCCTTACTCGGCCGTGTGAAGAAACGTGCCGTATCTAGTAATTCAGGCCACGAAGTGGGCGGAGACAATTTCCGTCCGAACTTGCCTGAATACGCGGTCTGCTCTGCGCCATTAGAAAACAGATCTTTGCGATAAACGAGGGCCAAAGCATCAGGAGACAGCGGGAATCCATAGATGTGCGCCTGATATTGGCAGAAATAGACTTTGATTGGGGCCGGTATTAGTGACCATGGCACGCCAGATTGCGCCCAATCAGTGATATCCAAAACGTGTCCATCCGTCACGGCATAACCGATCCGGCTTCGATCTATAGCAACGAGATCGAATTCTGCTGACCGCTTGCCCCAAACATCTTTCTCGACGTGTGACATCAGGTCATTTGCAGGAACCGTAACGAAATCGACACTGACGCCTGTCTTAGACTTATAATCTAATGCCAGAGCATCAAGATGCTTTGCAGTTGTGGATTCCGCACAGAGTACTCGTATCGACTTTACGGATGCAGTGGGATCTTGAGGAGTGTTAACAGCCGCGTTTGGAGACTGATCTTCCGAATTGTGCTTCGAACATCCGATCCCCATTGCGCAGAGTGACAAACAGATACAGGTAATTATTAATGCTCTTGGTCGCAAAGCCAGCAATCTCCTCATCCTGGCGAGCCCTAAGCGCAGTGGCAACGCCAGGTTGAGGATAGCATATTCACTAACAGCGGTCAATTGAGCAATAAACGCGCATTAGCCAACTTTACCTTAATACAGATTGGCTAGATCGACCGATCCACAGCCTCGGCAACTTTGCCGACTCGCGCCATCAACTGTTTAAACTCATCCGGTGTGAGTGACTGAGCTCCATCCGACCTTGCACTGCGTGGATCCGGATGTACTTCGATAATCAAACCATCCGCTCCGCAGGCAATTCCTGCCGCTGCCATGGCAGCCACGTATCGTGACACACCAATACCATGCGATGGGTCCACAATGACGGGGAGGTGGCTCACCTGTTTAAGGACAGGGACAGCGTTCAGGTCCAGCGTATTGCGCGTATATGTTCGGTCCAGCGGATGAACACCACGTTCACACAGCATCACGGAGCTTGTTCCATGGTGCAGCAGGTATTCAGCAGCCAGGAGGAACTCATCAAGCGATGCGCTTGGGCCGCGTTTCAGCATTGTTGGATGACCGGATTTTCCAGCTGCAATCAAGAGCGGGTAGTTTTGCATGTTTCGCGCGCCTATCTGCAAAATGTCGGCATGGGCAGCAACCAGCGCTACACCTTCGGGCGACACAACTTCCGTGATTGTTAAAATGCCAAGCGCATCTCCAACTTCCTTGAGGAGAGACAGGCCTTCTGGGCCCAATCCCTGGAATGCATAAGGAGATGTGCGAGGCTTGTAGGCGCCACCACGCAGTATCTTTGCGCCGGCATCCTGAACGGCTCGAGCCGACTCAAAAATCTGTTCTCGAGATTCAATTGAGCACGGGCCAGCCATCACAACGCATTTTGAGCCTCCAATGTCAACGCCTTTTATGTTAATAACTGTGTCTTCGGAATGAAACTCACGTGAGGCGAGTTTGTAGGGACGGCTGATATGAACCACGTGATCTACTCCAGAACATGCAATCAGTTCCTGGTAAAGTGGATCACGAAGAGATGGAGGAATGGAACTTGCCACTCCTACCGCTACATGCTCGCTACCGGGCAATCGCAATGCTTTAAGGCCATTCGATTCAATGAGATTGATAACAGCGTTTATCTGATCAGCACCAGCGCTGACGTGCATCAAAACCATCATGAAATGAGTTCTCCTCGGCCGATTCCGCAACAATGCGGGATGAATATCTCGCCGTTAACAGCGCAGGCCGCAGAGTATTATACCGGTTCTAGTCAAGTAGATAGGCAGGGAATCCCTACTCCAGTTGGTGAATAGTGCCCCGAACCCGTTGCAAGTCTGTCGAACACAGAACAGACTGGTTGGTTCTGGATATCCTGCACGCTGCGCGTCAGAAGTCCGTGTGCCACGACGAGGATACGAGGAGATGCTTTCCATGAAGATCGGTATCAATCGCTGGACGCTTCCGGGACATTTAACCCTGAATGAGTGCTTTACGCTTGCGGCAGCGAGCGGCTTTGACAGCGTTGAGATTAATATTGCCGAAGATGGCGAACTCACGGCGCAAACTACCGAGGCGGAAGTTTCGCAGATTGTAAAATCTGCGGCTGAAGCTGGCGTAGAGCTTTCGAGCCTATCTACCGGTCTGGGCTGGAAGTACCCGCTCACATCTGCCGATCCTGGCATCCGCGCCGAAGGCATCAATTGTATTCGAAAGCAGTTACAGGCCGCAGCCTGGATGGGTGTTGATACAATTCTTGTGGTACCTGGAGTGGTGAATGCAGAGGTAGCTTACGACGATGCATATGAGCGTGCCCAATCTGCTTTGAAGGAGCTTGCAGCAGATGCTGAGCGCCTCGGTGTTTATATTGGTGTCGAGAACGTCTGGAATAAGTTCCTGCTCTCTCCGCTGGAGTTTGCAAGCTTCATCGATGGGGTAGGGAGCGAATACGTTGGAGCCTACTTCGACGTTGGCAACGTGCTCGTGTACGGGTTTCCTGAGCAGTGGATTAAGATCCTCGGTCCACGCATCAAGAAAATTCACGTTAAAGATTTTCGCAGCGGCATTGGCAATATAAACGGCTTCTGCAACCCCCTTCAGGGCGATGTAGCCTGGTACAGGGTGCGTGCCGCTCTGGCAGAAATAGGCTACAACAGCTATATAACCGGGGAGGTGGATGGATACCGAACCAATCCAGACCTGGGTCTAAAGCATATCGCCGAGTCATTACGTTCTATCTTCGGCGAAATCTAGCCGATGAGCTGGAGCGGTGAGCATCAGCTTATCGCTCCAGCTGCTATACGCCAGAATTTACAGAACCAACATCGTGCACCGTCGTAACCGCTAGTAAGAACGAGACCGCCAGCATAACGGCGCAACACAAAAATGGTAGCCCATGCTTCGGCACTTTTATCCCTGCAACAACGAATGGCCCGTATTTGTAGATTACGCTGCTGATACCCACACCTGTTATCGCGCCAAGCCCCTGTGCCGTCCCCACAGCTCCAATTGCTGCTCCACGCTGGCTCGTGTCGCAAAGAGAGCTCACAAGCGCCATCCAGGCTGGGAATGCAATCACGAATCCAACACCTAGCAGCCCTCCAAACACAATCAATGACCATTCCGAGAAGGTAATAATCAACAGCCAGTAGGACAGGGCACATAACCCAATACCAATCTTAACCGCCCTCGCTTTGCCAATTCTATCTCCCAGAGTTCCTAAAGGCACGGAGAGAGCTGCGATTATCAGTGCTGGGCCAATCAACAGCGCGCCAAACTCAGTCTCCTGAAGGTGAAAGCTAACAACAGCAAAATCTTTCACATACGCCATAATGAGGCCGATACCCAGAAAGGTCGTGAAGGTCATCAGAAGGGTCGTTGGCATTCTGCTCAACATCGCACCAAAGCTCTGAAGATTCAGACCTCCTTCGGCGCCTTCAGCATGTGTATGCTTGGTGCCGCCAGACTGAGGCACAAAGATCAATGCCACCACAGAAGTGATGAAAAAGAGGCACGCGGCGACATAAAACGACGTTGATTTTGAAGCGACAAAAGAGAGCTTCAGATATTTATATGACAAGTCGTTCGCGCCGCCGCCCAGTACAGGCCCAAGCGCAAGACCAAGCAGATAGGCCAAATTGAAAAAACTCATCGCCCTCGAACGGTGCCCTTCTGGCACATGATCACCGATCAGGCTAAATGCGGCGGGCCACAGTGCCGCTGCACCGAATCCATCCATAATTCTGAGAATTATGAGGCAATAAGGATTGACTACATGCGGCGTAATTAGACAGGTGAAGATTGAGACAACTGGACCAGCTAGTATGAGCTTGCGGCGACCAATGCGATCTCCCAGTACACCGAAGGGAGATTTCATTATTCCTTCAAAGAAGATAAAGGAGAAAGCTGCTATGCCGATCCACATCGGATTTAACTTGTGAGCACGAATGAAGGGCTGCATCGCGGAGATGTTGACCGTGGTGTATGCAAGCTCTGCACACGCAGCGACGAGCACGATCGCGGCAAGCAGGCGCTTCAGCTCTCCAGACATCGGCCCTCGATCCTGCAATGCCCCATTCAGCGCCTTAGAATCCACAACCATGCCGCTGTTGTTACCACTTGGAGCAGGATCGACAGTCTTTCGTTTATTCAATCGTTTCTTCCATATCAGAACTAAACTGCGAACATATGTTCAAAATAATTCGTCGCGGCATTATACCCACAGAATCGGGAAGCCGTGAGACGGCGGCGACGCCCCGTGTCACTACGGGTAAAGTTGCCAATCCGTTTCTCACGGCTTGAGCCCTTAGTTTAGGGTGCGCTTGAAAAGCTCAAGCGTTACGCAGCAAACATCAGACCTCTTCAATCGCCACTTCATGCCCCAATTCAGAGGACTTGTAGATCGCATCCATAATTTGGGCGACGATTACGCCGTGTTCACCCGTGACGAGCGGCTGCTTTTTATCGCGAATGCATTCGACAAAGGCCTTCATCTCCGCGTCATGGGTATTAAGATTATTGCCTCCGGGTACGGCAGGTTCATAGGAGAAGACACTGCCATGCCGCTCCTGTGTAATAGTGAACGGGTTTGTCTGAGCGCCACCTTCTGATCCAAGCAGCGTAGAGTTGTGCACTTCAGCCTTTAGATTAGCAACGAAACTGGCCTCGAGCATGATCGTCGCGCCGTTGTCAAATCTGATTAGTGCGGAAGCCATGTCTTCGACCGTAAATTTCTCGGTGTCCCACTGGCCCATGAAGCCAACTATATCCTTGCGCTTGCCGAATTTCTGGTATGTAACCCCACTGGCAAACGTCGGCTTTGGATGGCCCATAAACCACAGCGTAAGATCAAGAATATGGACACCGATATCGATCAGCGGGCCGCCGCCCTGCTTCTCTTTATCGATAAAAACGCCCCAACTGGGAATGCCGCGCACACGGAGCGCCTGCGCGCGCGCCCAATAGATGTCACCAATCTCACCAGCGTCAATGAAGCGCTTCAATGCCTGATTGTACGGAGAGAATCGGCTGTTGTAGCCTACCTGCAGGATCTTCTTGCTCTTCTTCGCAGCGGCGACCATCTCGGCGCCCTGCCGCGCATTGAGGGCAATTGGCTTCTCACAAAGAACGTTCTTGCCAGCTCGAAGCGCATCTAATGTGATCTGATGGTGAGCAAAATTGGGAGTGCAGACCGAAATTCCATCGATCTCGTCCAACTCCAGGAGCTTTTTGTAATCTTTGAATTTATGCTTGATGTCGGGATATTTGGCAGCCGTCTTGTTCAACGCCTCGGGAAGGATATCGCAAAGCGCGACAACTTCACAATCATCAGGGATCTTTGAATACCCGGGTAGGTGTGCGCCGTTAGCGATGCCACCGGTGCCAATAATACCGACCTTTACTTTCTTGGCCATTTTCTGTCACTCTCCATTTCCACAGCTGCCTAAATTCCATCTCAGATCTAACTGCTGTGTTGGTATTCAACCTACTGCTTTTAACTTCCTCCGAAGCTCCATAACTGTTGGCTCGCTAATCAGGAATAACAACTGCCTTCACAACTCTTCCAGCTTCAACATCGCGTAACGCGGCTTCAACCTGATCCAATCCGTATCTACGCGTGATCAGTTGCGACCAATCTATTCGAGATCCAAACCGCGACTGTATCTCGATAGCCCGGTGGACATGTGAAAAGTCTGAACCCCAGCACCCGCGGATCTCGAGATGCTTTCGGTTGATGTGCAAATGCGGATTTAGCTCGATCTCTCCGTTATCGGTGTATTGACCGACGACGATGTATCGTCCCGCATCTCGTACCAGTTCACACCCTTCTACAATGGCGCGAGGATTCCCGCTTGCTTCTATAACAATGTCTGGCCCTCTTCCGCCCGTCGCATCTAGTATCGAAACCTTCCGGCTATCGATACTCGAGTTTTCGAGATCAATCGTAAAATCCACACCAAATCGGGTGGCTGCCTTCAGCCTTGCCTGCGGGGCGCCAATCATGCCTACCCAGCCTGCTCCACTCAGCAGAGCCAACGCCGCACAGCTGAGTCCAACTGGGCCACTGCCCTGGATCAACACTCTATCGCCAAGCCCAATGCGCGCAAGTTCGATTGCGTGGGCAGCAGTTGGCAGGCCACATCCTCCGCCAATCCAGCTATCTGGCGAAACATTGCACGGCAGGCGAAGTATCTTTGTACCGGGTCTCAGGTAAATATATTCCGACCATCCGCCGGACAGCCCACTATCGTCCCCGGCAGCAAGCGTGATTCCATAGACTTTTCGGTGCGGACATCTCGTCGACGCCCGTCCTACGAGACAATACCAGCACGAATTGCAGGTTCCGATCACATCCAAAAACGTTACAACATCGCCTGGAGCGAAGGGGCTGCCATCAATATCTGTAACAATCCCGCCCGTGCTCTCGATTACGCCAACGCTAACATGCCCTGGAATAAGAGGATAGGGGACACCGCTTAGCCTTCCGTGCCACAAGTGCACGTCGGTGCCATAAACTTCTGACGCGAGAGTTTTCAGAAGGACAGCGCCGGGTTCGGGTTCCGCAACGCAATATGTTCGCACCTCCGGCATAACGCCTGGCGCCGGCATCACTGCCGCTTTACACAATCTGCTCACGGAGTGTCCTTCTTAGGCTCAACAGGGAGATCTGCATTCGATAGTGCAACAACGATTTTATCCTGAAGCGCGCGGCAATCTGAAGACGGACCGATATAGCTATTAACCATCACTGAAAAAACAAGATCGACCCCGTTGTGAGTTGTCACATACCCGCTCAGGCTGCTTGTGTAGGCGACCGAACCTGTCTTGGCGCGGCAGTTCCCCTGAGCGCCTGTTCCCTTCATGCGCGATCTCAGGGTGCCATCAACGCCTGCAATTGGGAGAGAGCTCACAAAACTATCAGGAGATTTTCCGGCGGTCCAGTGCTTCAATATTCGAACTATCGACGCCGGAGACACGAGATTTTGCCTGGATAAGCCTGAGCCGTCAACCTGCCTGAACTGCGCCTGGTTAATCCCGATCGAAACAAGCCACGTTCGTATGGCCTGAGCGCTCGTTCCAGACGCTCCATTCGTGCCAATATGGCGTGTAAATGCGCCAATCGTTTTGAAGAAACACTCAGCAAACATGTTGTCGCTCGGTTTATTCATCAGCGGCAACAGGGATTTCAAGGGCTGCGACTCATGCGCAGCGACGACTTTGTAGTCTATTGAAGCAGGTTCCGATGCCTGTTTATTCAGCACCGTAATACCAACCTGGCGAAGAACCTCGCAGAAAGCTGTGCACGTCACTGCTGAAGGGTTTTCAAATGTGACCTGATCCTCAATGGCACGCTTCGGATATTTTATCGGGATGCTGCCAGAAATCTGAATCCGGTTGGTCGCCCTTGCTCGTGTTATCACGATGCCAGGAGGCGACCCCTCAGCACCAGTGACTGCCTTATTGTCAATTACATATACAGCGCGCATCTCGGGTTCAAGCGAAACACCGGCAGGCGCTCCGACCGCATCCCCAGGCGTTACCGTTACGGTTGCAACGTTGCGATTTATATTTAGAGCGCTTATCTGAGCACAGTAGTCGAATGGCTCATCATCCCACTCCCACGCCTCACCGAGCCGCACAGCATCGAACAGGGTGTCGTTATAAACAACTCTGCCGGCTATCGCGGTGACTCCATGCGCCTTGAGCGTTCTTGCTAGCTCCAGAAGGTCAGCGGTTATCAGCGAAGGATCACCGGAACCTTTTAGTAGGACGTCGCCGGGAACCATTCCATCTGGTCCGACAGGTTCAGAATACACCTCTGTTTTGTATCTAAATTCGCTTCCCAGGAGGGCGAGCGCGGCGCTGCCTGTTAACAGTTTGTTGTTAGATGCAGGCACGAAGAGCTTGTCTGAGTTTATTGAATAGATTGGGAGATTGGCGCCGGATGCGTTACTACTCAGGGGGTGTGAAAGGCAATACTACAAGTTATGCTGGCTCGAAGGATGGTTGGACGGGCGTGCCTTCAAAAACTGAATTAAGTCCATCCATTACGTTTATGCATTGTTT
>CAIXIX010000151.1 GCA_903919615.1 uncultured Chthonomonas sp. | reverse complement strand
TACAATAAGATTCGACACACGAATCCAGGATCACTTCAGAAGTGCAATAGTTGAAAAACTTTTTAGTCACTCTGCAAGCGGCGACCGAAAGCCCTCAGTAGAAATTGCTTTGTATCGATGAATTCATATGTTGAATTAGAATACTCTCAAAGTCCCCTCCAAAGGACGGGGCATTTAGAATCCAGAGAGAGCTTTATATATACATCTTTAATCCACTGCTGCTGTATATGTTGATAATGTTGAAAACTTTGTAGTTCGACAACTTTTGCTTCAGATTCTCCTGAAAGTTACGATCTTTATTGTCGCTTTGCCCTCTCAAGGAATCAGTTATTGATAGATTCGAGTGAAGCCGACGAATGGACCCACTTCTTAACAATATGTTAACTCTTTGTTAACAGTGCGGACTCAAAACCTGCCTGTTGTCAACTAGATAGTGTTGACAGATTTGTTGACAGGTGGTTTTGAGTCTGCTTGTTGAAAGAGTCCTTTCCGGTATTGAGTCGTTGGTTGAAGACTCGGGATTCATCTTCCAAAGTGAGTCTGCAGGGTTATCTCAAGAGGGAGAATCACATGATTCCTCGTGAGTCCGATTCCGCAAAAAGGTCAAGCATGTTGATAACTTTTTGGGTTGGTTGAGTCTGGTGTTGTCATGATTCTATGCTCGCAAATAGTCCTCTATTTCTTGTTTCCGATAGTCTCCTAAAAACAGAGCCCGCGACCGTGTTAAGCGGTGCGGGCCATCAGGAAAGGAAGTATTGTAGTCTGGTTCTCTTATCGTGTCAGTGCGGCGCCCAGATCTCTAATAAGCGTCTTTAGCTCCGGGTCTAGCTCTGAAAGAGAGCGTACACGCTGGCACGCATATACCACGGTAGCATGGTCACGTCCACCGAAGGCGGCGCCGATCGAAGCCACGTTACAGCCTGGTATAAGTTCCCTGCACAGGTACATCGCGACCTGCCTTGCAATGGAGAGATCCTTGTTTCTGCCTGGGCCCTTGATCGCAACCGGTGTGGTGCCGAAGTGATCCGCTATGGCATGAATCACGCCATCCACAGTAACGGACTTGTAGATGACTGGCTTGGAGATAAAGTATTCGCCAAGTACATCCTGTGCAAGCTCTGCGCTCATCGGAGCGTTCATTATCGATGAGTAGGCCATCAGGCGAGTAAGCGCTCCCTCCAGGGCGCGCATGTTGCTATGGATGGCGTCCGCAATATACAGCAGTACATCATCTTTTACATCGGCATTTTCGCGGCGGCGGACATGCTTCAGGAAGTTAACCCGTGTTTCAGCTTCCGGAACGTTAATGTCTGCGATTAAGCCGCTCTGGAACCTGGATCTCAGTCTCTCGTCGAGCGCATTGAGGTCCCGAGGGCTTCTGTCGCTCGCGATGACGATCTGTTTGCCGTGGTTGTACAGGGCATTGAAGGTGTGAAAGAACTCTTCGTTCGTTTGTGCCTTGCCGATGATGAACTGTACATCATCCACAAGCCAGACATCCACTTCTCGGTACTGTCGGCGGAACTGATCGGTTGCGTGCTCCTTGAGTGCACGGAAATAGCTTTGAGCAAAGAATTCGCCAGAGACATACGACACGCGCAGGTCCGGGCTTTGACGCGTCAAATTGTGTGCGATGCTCTGAAGCAGATGTGTCTTTCCTAAACCGGGGCCACCATAGATATACAGCGGATTAAACTTGTCTCCCGGCTTTTCTGCAACGCTCTGTGCCCCAGCGAAGGCAAGGCGATTTGATTTCCCGGTTAGGAACTGATTGAACTGGTATCTCTCGTTTAACGGGAGGCATGGCGCAGGCAGCGGTTTTGGTTCGCTGTTACCCGACTTGGCCGCGCCCTTTCGAGTACTGCGCGAACGACTCGTTTGACCCGGATTCAACGATTCAAGGGAACTAATCGATATGTCCGATTCCGGCGAATCCGAGTCGAGATCCAGGGCAATCTGACCGTTATCGGAGCCCTTCTCGGACCCCCTCTTGGTGGCCCGATTTCGCTGCTCATTAGTAAGAATTGTGAACTCTATTTTGATTCCGGATGTGTCCAGATAGAGCTCTAGCGCACTGCGAATTGCAGTGAGGTGATTCCGGTCGAGTCGATCCTTCTGATAGCTGCTGTGCACTCCTAGCACAACGGTGTTATCAGTGAGCGTTAACGGTTGAATTGTTCGGATAAAACTCTCAAATGCTACGGTATTGATTCTTGTTGATAATAGTTGAAGGGATTCAGACCAGGCTCCTCGCAAAGTAGCAGAGCGGTCTTCCCCTTCTTTATCGGTTTTTCCGCTCACACTCTCCTCCTGGCACTTGTCCGTTTGCCCGTCTAGACGGGTGGATTACGGCTTCTCTTGTTATCCAATACAGGGACTCCACACGGCTTACCGGGGCTGGTAAGCGGGTTGCTCCGAAGTCAACTGAAGGTGGGCAGATTATAGCAAAGGAAGGGGGCTAACCGCAAGGCAAGATGAGCGAAAAACTGCATTGAACTGTGAATCAAAAGTCTACGCAAAAGCGTCCAAGGATGGAGTTCTACTCATTCCTAAAAAGGGCCTTCCAAAACAGTTTCTGCATTCGTGCGAGACCGTGCGTAAGGATTGTATTAGTAGCCAACCTGACTCACATTGAATCAACTATACAGATAGTTTTAGATCGGTTTATCCAGAAAATCGAGTCTCCGTCGATTCCGGAATCGATTGCCTGTTCGGACTCATGAGAGGCTGAGTCTTACGAATCTGCTCATCATTTGTACTTCATATGCACTTCATCAGCACAGCATTTTGAGGCTATAATGAGGAGATCATGAAAGCGGATTCCGCCATTACCGCCGCATCCTGTAGCCTGCGCTCCAGGATGCGCATGAGAGGCGCGTCGCTAAACCTGTACCTTTGAAGGAGAATGAGATGATGCTGAGTACACACGTTCGGCCCAGGGTCGGCGCCGTTTCGCTGTTGTGCGGTGCCCTGTTAACTGGCTTTTCAGGTTTAAGTGCCATGGCGGACGGATCTAATGCAAATTCCGGAGCGGGAATCGTGGCTCACCTGAGCGGAGATTCCGCCATGCAGACTGCAGCGAAGAAGCTTGACGAGGCTGCAACACTCAGGCCGAGTGGACGGCAGAGCTGTGTTGGCGTCACCAATCCTACGCCTTTTCCGATCAACCTGCGCATCGGAGCCTTGCTTTCGCCAAAAGGTAAGCTCGATATCGGCGCAGATCTTACCTTGCCGGATCTGCATATCCTTCCCTCGTTCACCACGAGAATTGATGCGGATGCGATCTTTGGGGCAAACATCGGTGGCTCTCAGACCATCATTCCGGTCACCTTCGATCAGCTTTATACGAAGTCGCTTCCTGGCACGACCTCTTTCTACTTCGGAGGCGGCGCGGGGCTTTACCTCGGCGGACGCTCCCGGTTTGGCGGCAAAGCGGTGGTAGGCGCCACGTTTAATCGCTTTGGTGTCGAAGCCGATCTGCACTTCAGCGGCAGCGGCGATCCTCTGCTTTCCCTGCAGGGCCGCATTGCGATTTAATCGCATTTCCGGTTAGGTATCACAAATTAAGCGCCTCTCAGCCAGCGCAATAACGCTTGCTGAGAGGCGCTTAAATCATTACTCGGCCAAACGTTTCGCATTACTTCCGGAGGCGCGCATTTAGTCCCCTCCCCGTGAGCCCTAGCGAGCAAATGTGGGAGGGGTTGGGGAGGGGGATAAGTACATTTCCCTTAATCTCTCCCCTTCTTCTCGTCTCGATCTCCGCGATCTTTCAGAACGAAGTTGATCAGTCCGCTCAACACGCCCATCCCAATCGAGCCAATAAACGATGCGATAAATCCTTCGGCGCCTGGCTTAACGGTAAATCCGATCTTCATCTGACCAACTACGAAGAAGAGAAGCGCGTTAATTACAAACCCGAGCAGCCCGAAGGTAATGCAGTTGATGGGCCATACAAAAATCATGATCAGCGGCCGTACTATCGCGTTTGCGAGGCCGAGCGCCACAACTGCACCGACCAGCATCAGCGGGTGAGCGCTGTCCATAGCGATTCCCGGCACGACATGAGTGATAATCAAAAGCGCAAGGATATTTGCTATCCAGCGAATTATCCAGTTCTTCATTTAATTCTCCGCAGTACCACAAACTTTATATTAGTGGGAGGTTAGAATTCGACTCGCACCGACTCTGCGGTAAGTGCTGCCACTAGTTAGGACGACTCGGGAATCCGTCCCGTTTCACGCGTCGAAAATGAACTTCTCGATGGCTCGCGCTACACCGTCACGAAGCACGTCGTCTGTCACCCAGTCTGCGATCGCCTGAATCTCCGGCAGCGCATTTCCCATAGCGACTCCGATTCCGGCCCACTTGAGCATTTCTACATCATTAATATGGTCGCCGATCGCCATAACGGCTTCTCGGTCAACATCCAGTCGCGCCGCAACGGTCTCGACTCCAAGAAGCTTGCTCACGTTCCCGGCATAGATCTCGACTCCCCAATCGCTCTCGGACCCAGACTGAATAATCGCAAGTTCACCGTGAAACTCCTCCATCAGCCTGGCAGCCAGGGGGCGCATTGTCGCCGGTGTCCCGAAGGCGCTGACGCAAACGGGTTCGAACGGCAAACTCTCCATAATCTCTGCGTGTGGGCGATACCGAGGTCGCTCAGCCCAGTGGCCCACGGGTTTTTCAGGGTGAAACAACACGCGCGATCCTTCGATGCCTGGCCGATCCGAATCCTCAAAAACGTAGGGTTCAGACCCCGCTTCTACGATTGCGCTTATCACCCTGAGCGCCACTGGGACAGGCAGCAGATGCCGATAGATCGTAATGTTAGAACCCAGGTGCATCAGCACACTGCCGTTCGCAGACACTATGTAGCCCGCAGTATCCGGCATCTGCGCAGCGACAGGAGATACCCGATGGCGGGTTCTGCCGGTGCAGAGAACGATCTCCACACCTTTCTCATGAACGCGATGCAATGCGTGCTTAACGCCAGGGGAGATGCGATCGTCCGAGGTACACAGCGTCCCATCGATATCCAGAAAGAGTGCGCGTATCGCTGCGTGCGGCAAAGAAGCGGTTGTAGTCGTCATATCTCTGTTATTTTACCCGCCCAAAACCCGGCTCTGGTGGTATAAGCTGAATGTGGTTAAGGTGTGCGCTGCTATAGACGGCAGGATAATCACGCTGCTGCGGTGAAGAATTCGGCACGAAATCCCCTAACCTGTATTATTCACGAATGGTAGTGGCGCCGCTTGCTGCGCCCATGCAATACGAATTTCATGAGTAATTCGAGCTTAGAAGTGAGCCGAAAGGAGGCGTAATGAAGCTCGTAAAAGGACTGTATCAATTCGCCGCCGCCCTAACCGTTGCCGTGTCTCTAGTTGGGACTGCTCATGCGCAGACCCGTTCGAATACCTCTACGCAGACACCGCTTTACTGGCCCAATGAGGTGAGCAAGGCAAACTCGGACGATTGGCTAAGAAAGAACCACGACCGCATCTTTCAGCTTCGTCCCAAGCTTCTCGTTATTAACTTTGCGAACGGTATGGTGAAAGACAAGGCGTACGAAAAGCTCGATCAGCTTATCCTTGCTTTGCGCGAGGCATCGAAGTACCACGGTTTTGCTCGCGTCGACGCATCTCCGCAGTTGGAGTATCAGCTTTTTAAGTATGTCGACGTTACGGATGCCAACCCTCTCCCCGACGATCAGATACTGGATGGCAACAGCTCTCTGTACCCTCGCGTTCCCAACTGGAAAGAGGGGATCAACTTCAAGTACTCCGAGCTCTTCACCGATCGTTTTGCCGAGCTGCTTGGCGTCGAAGATCCGGATAGCGCGGGTCACTTCCTCAACCTGAAGCAGATGGTGGAACGAGGCGTCATTAATGAGGTCTGGTTCTTTGCTCGTCAGGGTAAGTATGGCGCGCCGTTTGAGTGTACCGAGGTGAAGCAGGCCTACGATTCGAGCTTCAATAAGATCGCCGGCAAGTCGGTTCAGGCCGGCAACGGCGGCACGGATCAACAGCCATTTCTTGGCCGAAGCCTCAGAATTCTGTTTATCAACGCAGAACGGGGTCCAGGCTGCGCTATGGAGAGCCTTGGCCACGCGGTGGAAGGTACTTCGAACAGCGGAGCGATTCCCTATTTCACGCGATATTTCGCAGAGTACGCCGGTTTCGACCTGAAGCAACGTTTCGGATTGCCGTTTAACTCCCTCTATGCACGAAACGGAGCAAAGCTCAACTACCCGGAGCAAGATCAGATCTCGTACGTTTTCAATGGAAAAGCGGGCAAGTACCTTAACTACTATGTGGTGGGCGGGAATGTCCACTTTGCGCCTAATGCGCGCGAAGATTACGATCTATCCAACACCCAGCCCGTTCTATCTTCTATAGAACACTTCCGATTGAAGGATGGGCAGGACGAGAAAGACCAGAGAGTGCCCTGGACCACAGAGTCTCTCACTCCATTTAAAGAGGTCGCGCCGGACTGTCAGGGACCGTGGGTTGTATACTGGCGACAGAATTTTCCGGGATACGGTAGCGCGTGTCTGGATGATTCCCGAAAGCCAATGAAAAGCTGGTGGCCGTTTCTTTTCTATTGATAACTGAGAGGTGCGAACGTGTCCGTAAACAGTTCACAGGATCCGCCGGATGAGCCGGGGGCAGATGTTTCCCATAAAACGCTAAGAGGGCTCGAAAAGCTGGATAGCTATGCGCATGTTGCGGTGGCTGTCTTCTTCCTGGTGCTATCCTGTTCGGTGCTCATCGCATCCGCGATTTCGTTCAGCCAGGACCTGCCAGGAGTGCTGCACCCGAACAGCGAGGCGGGAAGCTCGTTTATTCACAGCAGCCTCGAGACCCTCAGCAATCTCCTCTTTGCCGTGATCATTCTCGAGTTGTTGAGAACGATTATTACGTACTTAAAGACCCAGAACACACAGGGAATCATGCGTGAATTCCTGATTGTTGGGATTATTTCCAGCGTACGGAAGATCCTGATGACCGGCGCAGAATCCTCGATTATCGCCAAGGAGGCCAAAAATGAGCACTATGAAACACTCTGGGCCTCGCCGTTTGTTCAGGAATCGGTTGGCGTTGTTTTCAGTGTCATGGCGATTCTGCTGCTTATCGGCGCGCTTATCTTGTTAAAGAAGTACTATTCCGATAGTCCAGAAACCGGGAGCGACAACGAAACGTGATTCTTGTTACAGCCATCGCTGCCGCCGCACTGGCAGTCGTTACTTATTCCCCGCCGCCCACACTTAAGTGGCAGCAAGTTGCACCCGGCGTTTGGCGTGCGCAGGTTGGCAAAAAAGAGGCCGTAACCCTTCTTTCGGCCGCCGGTTCTGTTCCAGACAAACCGGGCCTTGCGAAGCTGCCGAAAGTCACAGAAGCTCCAATCCCGTTTGAACACGCGGGTGGCGAACTGGTTGAAAACCACGCCGTTGCGAGCATTCCTCTTTCAAAGGACGAGAAGCTGTACGGCCTCGGGCTGCAGATGCATGGCAGCGATCGACGCGGCGGCGTATACCACTTGCGGATGGATCACTACAGCAGTGGCAAGGATCGGCTGCACGCTCCCACGCCGCTCTATATCAGCAGTAAAGGCTACGCGGTTCTATTCAATACGGCGCGCCCAATCGCCATCTACGCCGGTGTGGGAAACAGGCAGGGCGACCCCGCAAACCCCACCCAGCGAGATCGCAATACCGATCCAAACTGGGACCCTCAGCCTGCCTCCGATGCCGTCGAGGCCTCGGTGCAGGCAGGCGGACTTGAGGTGCTCGTGTTCGCTGGTCCTACTCCTCTCGATGCCATGCGCCGCTACAGCCTCTACTGCGGAGGCGGCGCGATGCCGCCAAAGTGGGCCCTCGGCTTCTGGCACCGCGTGCCATTGTCCTTTAGCGCAGAGCAGGCCGAGAGTGAGGCCAGGCAGTTTGAGCAGAGGAACTATCCCCTCGACGTGTTGGGGCTAGAACCCGGGTGGCAGTCTTCATCGTATCCTGGCTCGTTCGACTGGTCTCCCGTTCGGTTTGCCGATCCGGCAGGCTTCATGAAAAGCATGACGCAATCGGGCGTGCATGTAAATCTCTGGGAGAATCCCTATGTCTCCGAGAAGTCTCGCCTGTTCGAGCCGCTGCACACCTACTTTGGTTCCCATACCGTCTGGTTAGGGGCAGTGCCCGATCTAAATGTGCCGGCAGCCGCGCAGATTATCCGCGATCATCATAAGCAGGTTGGTGTTGATCTCGGAGTGAGTGGCTACAAGATCGATGAGGTGGATGGCGTGGATGTGTGGCTCTGGCCCGATCATGCTCGCTTCCCCTCTGGCCTGCCCGGCGACGAGATGCGTCAGGTTTATGGCGTGCTGTGGCAGCGAGAACTGGATAGGCTGTTCCATGATTCTGGCAAGCGGACCTTCGGCCTGGTTCGAGGCTCCAATGGCGGCGCAAGCCGATTCCCATTCGCGATCTACAGCGATACCTACGATCATCGCGAGTATGTAACCGGCATCACGAGCGCGGGGCTCGCTGGCGTGATGTGGTGTGCCGAGGCACGCTCTGCCGCCAATGGCGAAGAGTGGGTTCGGCGGATGCAGACTGCCGTGCTGTCGCATATTGCGCAGTTGAACGCCTGGTCGGACGGAACCAAGCCATGGAGCTTTGCCGGGTACGAAGAGCCAGTGCGGAAGGCGATGCAGTTCAGGATTGAGATCTTGCCGTACCTGTACACCGCTTTTGCGCAGTACCACTTTGAGGGGACGCCGGTAATTCGGGCGATGTCCCTTATCGATGGGGGTGGCGAGACAGATCAGTACATGCTGGGCGATTCTATCCTGGCCGCGCCGATGTTCGCAGGTGAGAAATCTCGTAAGCTGCGACTCCCCGCGGGGCGCTGGTACGACTACGAAACGGGAGAGTACGCCGGGGCGAACCAGGTGATCGAAGTGACTCCCGCGCTGGATAAGATTCCGCTCTTTGTTCGAGAGGGAGCCCTGATCCCGACGATTGCTCCGCAGCTTCATGCCGGTTCTCCTGCATCTACGCTGATTGTGCGGCACTACGGGGATGTTCCAGGTTCGGCCCGCCTCTACGATGACGATGGCCAGAGTTACGATTTTGAACACGGGAATTGCGCCTGGTACAAGCTAACCACAGAAAATGGAAGCAGCGGACAGAAGACGCGCACATCTGCCGGCAGCGATTGGAATGACGCCTACCACGAAATCATCTGGCGGCATATCGGCTCTAAGCACTGAACCGCGCAGGCATCCGGAGGCGACGGAAGTCCCTCTACATGCGCGACTTAACCTGTAACTAAGTGATGCAGGGTGCGCCTCTTTCCGCTTGACTCCGCTTCGCGGCGCGGTAGAGAACACGGAGAGGGACTTAGGGTGAGGCCAAGCCTTGGATTGGCTGGAGTGACGTCTCTGATTACTACGGATCAGCTTAGGCTAAAATCCCGTTTATTCCACCGAGGTGTTTTTTGTAATGATATCGATGATTCTGGCATTCGCAGCCATCGCCGCTGCCTCCGCACAGGGCAGCCGTGCTGCCGGCCCAACCCTTCACACCAGCACCGCAGATTTCGTCATAGATAGTTCCGGAGCGCTGACAGGAATAATCCGCAAGACCGCTGGTGACCAGGCCGTTCGCAACTATATTGCCCCGGGCGAGCCAGCGCCACTGCTGAGTATTCGCGTGGGCGGCAAGCTGTATGCGCCAGATCGCGTTGTCTGGGACGCTTCACAGCGTCACCTCACCCTCCACTACACGCCGGTAGGCGCAACGGCAGTGGTTGCCGCAATCGCGAAGACCACGCATCTCGTTTTCGAGCTCGTTAAAGTGGAATCTCCACACCCAATAGAGCTGGCGCTGTGGGGTCCGTATCCTACCACCATTGGTCAGACCATCGGTGAAACCGTTGGCGTCGTAAGGGATGCAGAGTTTGCTGTCGGCATCCAGGCGCTCAATCCAAAGACGCTCGGCGGATATCCCACCCATGAGAACGACATTGAAGCCGAAAGCTCTGGCGATGACCACGGAATCTACGATGATATTCCGGCAGAACTGCTTAAAGGGCAGGGATATCGGGGCGATACTGCGACTCCGGCCAGTTTCGGAAGTCGGCTGCAGGCGTTCTGCAGAGATCGCAGCGCTGCCCGCGTCATAGAGAACTGGGGTCATCCCAAATACGACGTTCTGCCCCATCATGATGGCGGCATCATTGGCAGCAAGATCGCTCTCTTCGCCTGTCCGGCATCAAAAGCGCTGGCAACCATTGGCAACATCGAGATCGCGGAGCATCTGCCGCATCCCATGCTAGATGGCGTTTGGGGCAAGATCTCTAATACGGCTACCTGCTCCTATCTTATCGTCGATTTCAGCGAATCGAATGTAGATCAGGCGATCGCGATGGCGAAGCGCGCCGGTTTGAAGTACCTGTACCACAGCTCACCCTTCGATACCTGGGGACACTTCAACCTGAAGAAGGATCTTTTTCCGCATGGGTGGGATGGGCTAAAAGGGTGCATTGAGAAGGGCAAACGAGCAGGAATTCGCATCGGCTTCCACACGCTCTCCAACTTTATCACACCTAATGATCCCTATGTAACCCCTGTGCCAGACCCACGCCTTGCGAAGATTGGCTCCGCCGAACTCGCCGCCGATATCGATGCCGCTCAAACCGAGATTCCCGTCTCCTCGCCCGAGTACTTTAAAGATGCCTCCGCATTAAACACGGTGGTGATCGGCAAAGAGTTGGTACGTTTTGGCTCTTTATCGAAGGATGCCCCATGGCGCCTGCTGGAGTGCAAGCGCGGAGCGTGGGGCACGCAGGCAGCGACGCATGCGCGCACTGCCTCCGTCGCGAGATTGCTGGATCATCCCTACAATGTGTTTCATACCGATGCGGATCTTGCCATCGAGGTGGCAAGAAACATCGCTGCGCTCTGTAACAAAACTGGCGCCCAGCAGCTTTCGTTTGATGGTTTGGAGGGCAACTGGTCGACAGGTTATGGCCAGTATGGGCGCACTCTGTTTACAAACGCCTGGTATGAGGCGCTTTCGCCCGACCTGCGCGGACATGTGATCAACGATGCCAGCAATCCCGGCCACTTCAACTGGCATATCTACACCCGAATGAACTGGGGCGAGCCCTGGTATGCCGGTTTCCGGGAGAGCCAGACGCTCTATCGTTTCAAGAATCAGGTCTACTTTGAGCGCAATATGATGCCGCGCATGCTCGGTTGGTTTGCGCTTCGCCCGGACACAAGCATCGAAGATGCCGAGTGGCTGCTCGCACGCGCAGCCGGGTTCGATGCAGGCTTTGCGCTGGCAACAAGCCTGGCGAGTACCGCGCAGCTCACTGCAGACCCGGCATCGGCAGAAACTGCGCGCGAATATGGCGCGACGCCGGCGATATTGGAGGCGATAAAGCAGTGGGAAACTGCCCGAAAATCGGGCGCGTTCTCTCATGATGTGCGCACACTGCTTCGCGATAACAATCGGGAGTTTCATCTCAAGCCTCTGGCGAAGGGTGCATCCCCCCACGGTGGCTGGAGCCTGATTGAAATGAGTAGCACGCGGTATTCGCACGATGCCGCGCATCCGGATGCAACGATTTGTAAGTTTGAAAACCACGATGCGGCGCAGCCGCTTCAATGGACCCTGCATGTGCCGGTCGACAAGCCGCTCGATTCTGTGAAAGTCAGCGTCGATGGTGCCGATGTGATCGAGGCTGCTGGGGTATCCATCCCGGCTGGCGGCAATCTGAAATACTCTGGCGGCTCAGAGGCGATCGTCACCGATGCCAACTGGAAAGAGATTCGCCGCGTGCCAGCCCGGCGACTCAGTTCAGCCGCCGGCGCACACGAGATTCGTATTGGCAGCGCCGTTCACGCTGGAGTAACGCTCAAGATCGAGATCAAAACCAACGGAACTCCAGTAACGATCCCTGCTCGGTGATTAGGTCGCTGGAGCCCGCGTGGGGTTCACGGCCAAAACGACCTGAGATGGTGGTTTTGGGAGGGCAACGCGGCAATACCTTACAATCCGCATACCACCTCCAAGCCTCGTCGTTCCGACATGAAATGTTACTCATTTGGTGCGTACAGTAGTAAGATGCAATGCGTGGAGCGAAGCGACCTG
>CAIXIX010000150.1 GCA_903919615.1 uncultured Chthonomonas sp. | reverse complement strand
CCGCGCTGATACACCAGCGTTACTTGCCGAAGCTTCGAGCGGAGGAATGTTGGGAGGAGGAGGAGGCGCGGGCGAACCCAGTATGTTGTTAAGTATGAACACACCTCGCTTGACCGGCGACGTGCGTGTTGGGTTAGATGTGACTGCGAGGACGCTGCCCATCGTTAGCACGCCTCCGCGTTGGCATCCTTGCGGCAAGATCACCTTACGCAATTGGTCTCCGGTGATACCCAGGTCGCCAAGAGCGTAGTACTTCGCCAGGCGAGCGTTCAGAAAAGTGTAATTGCTGTCAATCAGTTCAAGAACGCTCCTGTCCTCGCGTACAATTGACCCAAAATATTGATTGGTCTCTCTTGCTAGATCGTTGCGAAGCGGCTCATCAAAAAACACTGGCGGTTTCTTGAAAGCACGCCGCTCTCCTGAAGCGCTTTGCAACGCAGGATCTAGCTCGCGGGCGAACACGGCGAAGGTGTCGATCGGTACCCGTGTAACGTCGCGCGTCTGAAGCCATTGCCCGCTGAAATTCTGAATGAAAGCCTCCGACTTCGGGTCGTGCAGCATTCGTTGAACCTGGGTTGCCAGGTCTTTGCGCAGCAGATCATGGTCAGCCAATCTGAGTAGTTCTTCGTCAGGCGTCGAAGACCAGAGAAAATATGAAAGACGTGAGGCAAGAGAGAATTCATCGATAAGAGCGTACGATTTGTTAATCTGAGAAGAGGCTACTTGTTCTTCTCTGTATAGGAAACGGGGTGACGCCAGAACAGCAGTCATTGCCTGCGCAATGCCCGCCTCAAACGTCTGACCCGGCTGCGTATATACTGCCTCCGCTAACGCCGCCAATCGGCTGGTAGTTGCGTCATCTACGGGCCTTCTGTAGGCTTTTCGCGCAAAATCGCCCAATACGCGCCGCGCATAATCTTTCCGAACAGCAGAAGCAGATGGGATTGGACTGGGGAAAAATGTGCGATAGTTTCGAGGTTCGACCATGAACTTTGCGTCAAACGGACCCTTCACAGTTACCTTATTGATCCGAATCGAAAGTGACCGTATCTGATCCATTGCTGGCGCAAGCGGTTGAACCTCAAATGCGATTTGATGTGTTCCTGACCGCAACTTCTGGTCGAATACAAAATGATACAGTTTGCCGCCTTCTCGATTGAACTGTTTGCGAAGTAGCTCTTGTTCGTCCATGCGAACTGTAAGCCGACACGTATTGTAGTCAAATTTATTGTCTACGTAGCGCTCATTCGCAGATAAATCGAGGACTAGCTGATAGGTTCCGGGATGTTCTATCGAAACCGTATCTGTTACTCTTGCGGACTCGTAGTAGGATAGTGATCGATAGGGGGCCGGCCGTTCGGTGGAGTTTGGCGTTCCGTCGCGCTTAAAACTGGATCCGGGAATCTCGATTTTGGCGACAACACGTGATGCTGTAGGTACCGCGGCTGAAATTACGTCCTGTGCTGCTGTTAGGTACTTTTCCATCAACAGTGGCGACAGCGTAAGCGAATCGGCGAGATTATCGAAGCCGTGACCAGCATCATCGGTTGGAAATGCAGTCTGCGTATCGTAATCAACACCAATTAAATCGTGAATCGTGTTGTGGTACTCGACGCGATTTAATCTATGTGTCGTAACGTGTCCCGGATCCGGGTTCGAGGAATCGATGTGGAAAGCGTAAGCTTTGATCCATGCCGCGATCTTCTGTTTATCTTGAACACTCGGCTGATCGCAACCTGCGGGCGGCATAAGGCCGCTGTGCAGGTTCTTTAGCACCTTTGCGAACAACGCGCGATCTGCCTGAAACTTTTGATTGGACATGTCCAGCGTGACACCGCCAGAATTCACGCGACCCGAGTGGCAAGCGTAGCAGTACTTTTGAAATACAGGAATAACATCGCGCGTGAAGATTCGGTCGTTTGCAGTCACCGCTTGCGCTGTTCCACCGCTCGGTAGGCACAACGCTACAGCACTTGCCACAAAACTGGCAAACGCTGAGAATAGAACGAAGCTAAATTGAGGGCGGAAGAAAAGGAATATGGATGTCTTGTGCATTTATCGTCCGCAACAGCGATGTGCGATGATCCATAATACCACCAATGCAACAAACAAGCACCTATTCGGTTTTGTTGGCGATCCACACCTTATGCGGATCGTTTATGGGACTCGGGATGCGCCTGCTCAGAACTCCAGCCACAGGTTGTCTCTCTGAGGCAGGCCACGACCTTACGTAGGTATCCATCTACAAGGCGATCATCGTGCAATATCGGCCCGCCGCAATCAGGGCACCTCGAAATGGGTCCTTGTTCGCTATCTGTGGTTGCTGTTCTTGTGCGACTATCCGACATGATGATCCCCATATTAATGATGTATTTATGTCTACATAATTTTATCATTTCGAGGGTCAATTGTCAATGACTTAGCGTGCAACTTTATCACAAAAAGTCCCGTCTAGCCACATTGTTTGCTGGAGCAGGCGGGACGTTAATGTGCAGGCTAAAGCGGAGCTACTTAATCCTGTGATATTCTGCAAGGAATGTCATCGTCCTGGGCTCAGACTCAAATCGTTTTGGCCGAGTCTTGCCCGATAGATCGTAGCAGACTTTTAGCGTGTCGCCCTTTAGCGCGTAGATGGCTAGAAAAGTTTTGCCCGCGTTTGGCCCGTTAACACCGTGGACGTCGATGCCGGCAGGCTTGGTCGCTGAGTGGATCTCCCAGGTACCCTCATCTGGACTTTCGGCGCCAGTCACCAGATACTTCGATTCTGATAGCTCTAGCTTAATCGCTTTTATAGCGGCTTCTGGAAGCGGAGCGCCGCCAATCGTGCCTTTGGTAAGCTGCCAAACGCCCAGGATTTTCTTGCTATTGTCATTGGTCGGTGACGCCTGCGACACGATACCGGTCGCGATGGCAACAATAAGTCCCACAATCATCGAAGCTGCTCGCATTATTTCCTCCCACGTATGGTATTTCAACCGTTGCTAATTTGTCTTGAAAATATCTGTAAAGGCCGTCATGCCGTCACGTCAAATCGATGCTCCTGAACCGGATTTAGGCCCGTTTGACGATCCGGCCTCGGTTCTGGCTGAGCGCAACCATTGCGGTCTACCGCGCGAGCACGGAACTCATACGTCCCACGTGGAAGACGGCCAAGCACGGCAACCCATCCTGCCATTGTGTACCGCATTGGCCACTCGTTAGCTCGGAGCGTGTTCGGATCAATTCCCCAAATCGTGGCGGGAGGAGTATCGGAAGGTAGCTGACTATGCCAGTCGGGAGGCTGTGCATCCACAGTGCACCGCATCCATGGCGCTTCTTGCCACTCCTTCGATGTGTAGCTCACCTTTTCGCTCTGAGGACCCACCTTACGAAGCCAATATTCAACTTTGGATAGGCCAGATACACCCGAAATAACTGCACCAGTAAGAGTTATATCTTGACTGTTAGCAAACCGAGTTGGGCTTTCATCCATGTAGGCAGCTGTTTTTAAATGGGATTCGGGATCGTTGTTCGCGTCCGCATAGGTGTCGTTTGCACGAAATTCGTTGGTTAACACTATCTGTTGAAGCCACTTAATCGACTTAAAGCCGTGCGCCCAGGGAATCAGCATCCGCACCGGCCCGCCTCTCTCCAGTGGAATGGGTTGGCCATTAAGGCGATACACAACTAACGGAGGAAGATTACCCGGAGGCGCCTCCAAAACGTCCGAAAGGTTGAGCGACGATTGAAAGATTTGTGACGGAGCGTTGTTGTGATATCCGCTATAAGAGACCCTTCTCACATTAGAAAAGGCTCCCGTCAGTCGAACAATGTCGCGCAGAGGCACACCCTCCCACAATCCCTGGCCAAGCGGATACTCAATATTCAGACACTGAACGGCTTTGATAAACCTGATTCCACGTGCTTCACCGAGACGCTGCAACTGTCGGAAATCCAACGCCAGCCCATTCTCGATCGTAAGCGGCTTTGGAACTTTAGCGCCTCCATCGCCAACAATTTCCAGGCGCCAGCTTTCGGGAGTGAGGCGCGCTGAATGCAGCGCATCACCGCGCAAAGTATGCGGAACGGGCGTGCCGCGTGAAACATCCTGAAATTGATTGGCTGGCGTAAGAACTCGCTTGCCGGCGGGCTCTTCAGCAGCAGAAACCGTTGCACCTGGTAGGGTTAATGCGCTGGCTGCGCTCCCAACTAGAAACTCTCGCCGGGTAGCAGGGGACATAGATCAGCACTCCTGTAGTCTCGATGTTTTCGGTGTCACATGAGACAGACATCGGAATAGCGCTGCGAAGACAATCACGTTATCGTGCAGATGCAAGAATATAGCACATCGGCGCTATGCATGCATCAGTTGCAGGTAGGAATTCAGCTGGCCGAGGTGGTAGGCGGTGTGCCGAAGAATTTGGAGCGCGAACCACAACGTATCCAGGGGCCCCTGGATGTTCTGCTCATCGCAATTCGGTGACCAGTCATCACATCGGCAATCGTGCAGGTTGTCTAGGGTGACACGTTCAAACGTGTTTTGAACGATCGAAAGGGAGTCTTTCAATCGACCCAGAAGCACTCCGATTTCGGGCGAGGCTTCAATCTGCCATATTCTGCGGACATTCTCAGGCCCAATTACCGTGCAGTACGAGAGGTTGGCGCTAGCAATATGCTGTGCGATTTCCGCAAACGTGCTTATATCGCCATCTGGCTTCCATCCAATTCTGCTACCAGCAGAACCAATTGAAATATCGATAGCCTCATAAGTTTCTTCGATCTGTTGCCAAATCGCTTCCAGAACTTTCAGCATATTCAGCCGCCCTTACTGCCGCATCTACATGTTAGAAGACGCGGCGATCGCGAGAAGGATGAGGATAGTAATTGCGAGCGTTGCGCCGAACCCGATCAGTATTGCGGCAGCTTTACTGCGGCGGGCGGCAGCGAAGACAAACATGCCGACCGCAAGGATTAGGACGCCGCCAACCGCCCCGAAGGAGAGAGCCATTCCGGAGATCCTTTCGTAAAAATGGGTCGCCGTCGACTGTAGTGAGAAGCGCTCGATCTGAGCGGTGGTGCGTTGCCATCCGCGAGCAGCGAACGGACTTTAAAGCAGTCCTCAAATTATAACGCACTGCGAGCTAAAAGTACATTATTTGCCAGCCATTTGTTTCATTCTTTCACTGGCAAAGTATTGGTCGCCTCCCTCTTTGATTGCTTTTACGATCAGCTCTGCTACGAACTCGGGCGTATCGCCTTCGGCATAATTTGCTGCAGGTCCACGGCCGGCGGGTGAGCCCATCCGGTTTTTCCCAAAGTTAGTTGCTGTAATAAATGGATACACCTCGCTAACGATTATGTCGTCTTCAGCCAGCTCGACACGGGCGGTTTGCGTAAAACCAAGCAGCGCTCTCTTTGAGGACGCGTAGACACTGTACGCAGGAATCACCATAAAGGCTGTGCCAGAGTTTATATTTACGATGCTGCCCGCTCCCTGCTGCCGCATAAATGGGAGTACTGATTGTATCGCGATGATCGGCCCCAGCACATTTAAGTGAAAGATCTCATCAAATATAACCGGGTCAATCTCCTCGATAGTTGCCGCGTAACTTCGGCCCGCGTTGTTGATCAGTACATCTATACGGCCGTAATGCTTGTGAATCTGAAAGATTGCTTTCCGAACTCCAGCAAAGTCTGTCATATCGGCAGTAACTACCAGACTTCCTGGGAGTTCTGCCGAAATCTGCTCCAGTATCTCTGTGCTTCTGGCTAACAAGGCAACCTTAGCGCCCTCAGCCGTAAGCGCTTTTGCGGCTGCAAGTCCGATGCCGGATGATGCGCCAGTTACTATAACAACTTTTCCATCTATGTTCATTGTCTCTCGCTCTCTCTACAGTGGTTTCCGTTAGACTATGAATACTATCAATGACACTATATTACACTGGGCGTTTTCGAGCGACGTGCGTAGTTGTAGACGTTGTCTCTGCTTGAAACTACGAGCAGGACGAAGTTAGAGTATGATCTGCTCTGCCAACCAGGATTTTCCACACGACACAATGCCCGGGTCGATGCTTCTAGATGCCTTTTTTAGGAAGCATAGGGAAGACCGAACCCGGGCACTGGTTATAAGTTATTTTGAATGGCCAGTATAGGAGACTCGCCAGATTGTACCGTTGCCATCTTCGCCTAAATAGAGAGAGCCGTCCGTTCCGGAAGTGATGCCAACCGGCCGAGCAGTCACATCTGTTGGGCTTATGACAAACCCGGTCAGAAAGTCTTCATACTCTCCACTGGATACGCCATTCTTCAGGTGGATGCGCACTATTTTGCAGCCACTGCGAGTCTTTCGGCTGGATGAGCCACGCAAGGCGACAAAGATGTCGTTCCAGTACTCTTTAGGGAACTGCTTTCCCGTATAAAAGCAGAGCTGCATCGCTGCAGAGTGCGGATGAAGGAGCACATCGGGAACCAACACCTTATCTCTTAATTCGGGATGCTGCCCTTTAAGCGTTGGCTGCTCGCCGCCGGAGACATAGTACCAGGGCCAGCCATAAAAGCCGCCTTCTGGTACGCGTGTCACAAAATCGACGGGCAGATTATCACCCAGGGATTCCCGCTCTTGTACCGTCGTCCACACTTCATCCTTCGTGGTTGGTCGTACAGCAATTGAGACGGGATTGCGCAACCCGGTTGCTACAACGTGTTCATTCTTGCCGTCTGGCGTGAACTCCAGTACAGCAGCCCTTCTCGCATCGAGCTCCGGCTTGTTGTCTTCCATCGCGTTGTTGTGCGATCCGACGGAGAGGAACATCTTCTTACCATCAGACGAGAAGCAAAGGTCGCGTGTCCAGTGTCCGCCACCACCGTTCTTGCCCCCGGGAATGGTGTCGATAACAGTTTCAGCCGCAGCAGAAGCTGTGGTGTCTCCGTTCTTGTAAGGGAACCGAATGATCGTGTCTGGTTCGGCGATGTAAACATAGGTAGGATTGGGACCAGGCGGATAGAAAGCAATCCCGAACGGCTGTGATAGGTCTTGAGCGAAAACAGTCCTTGACGCACATTTTCCATCCGCGGTAATGCCATGGAGCACGGTAATTCTGCCGGCGCCGCTCTCAGCAACAAAGATATCCCCGTTAGGCGCACCCTTGACGATGCGAGGCCCACGCAGACCTTCTGCATAGAGCGTTACACTGAACCCGGCGGGCACCTTTAAGGCGCCAGCTTCACCGTGTGTCACGACCTGAGGGTTGTTGGGGATGTTAGGGGTCGCATACGGCGCTGGAAGGTCTGATGGACGAATGAGGTGGCGAACACCTGGTGCGTCGTTGGTATAATCGCCTGCTTCGCCTACGCCTTTAATCACAGTTTGACCCTGGCTGGAGTCTGGCGACATGCCACCATGGGCAGTGGCAGCGCTAAACAGGGCGCCTGCGCTTAGAGCGAGCAGAACCGGTACGCTCACAGAAGCAGTTAAGGATTTGAATGATCGCTTGTTCATATTATCTCCCAAAAGTTGGACCGCCAACAATTCGTCGTTACCACCAAACAATCCTGCTGTTTAATGTGTCCTTGACATGTCTTCGTGGTTCTCTGCAGCCCTTTGTGTCCTTTGATATTGCCATCCTATCCTGCCTGCATCTTGCTCAAGTTTTTGAACCCTACGCGAGCAGAATCAAGTGGGCTGACAGTCCAGTTAGCATCCTGCTCGACGATCAGGTAACGAACTCCATGCTGCGGCGCTTCGCGCACTACATCCGCCAGAGGCAGCACACCCTCACCTACCTCGGTGAATTTCTTTTCGCCCGAACGCATGTCTTTAATGTGCAGCACAGGGAGGCGCCCACTGTATTTCTTGATCACGTCAAGAGCGGCAAGACCCGCAAACTCTATCCAGTACACATCCAGCTCTGCGGCTGCGCCCGAGCTCAGCAGCAGATCTTCTGGGAGTTCAGCAGACGGCAGTGGCTCAAACTCAAAATCGTGGTTATGCCACATCAGTGTGATGCCAGCTTGTGCCAGACGCTCACGTGCGGGGCCAAGGCGCGCCGCGATTTCGGTATACCCAACCTGCGTACGATGTTCAGGTGCCAGCCAGGGTACCCCGACGAGATCATAGCCAAACAGTTTTGCTCTATCAACGACTGCATCCAGTTCATTTTCACTATGATCCAGCGCTTCGTGCGTAGATACGGCTTTCAGGCCGAAAGTATCCAGAATCGCCTTTATCTCTTGCGGCTTCTTGCCGTAGAGCCCCGCAAGCTCTACGTTCTTGTATCCAATTGTCGCTACAGCCTCCAGGACGCTTGATACATCGCCGTTGGCAAACAAATCACGAATGGTGTAAAGCTGCAATCCTATCTCAGGCAAAGCCAATCTCTGGTTACTCATGATTACGTCCTCTCTCACTCAAGTGCATCCTATATCCTTCGCTGCACTCACGCATGTCGTTCAACAGGTTGTGCATTTGATCCTTGTTGGTCTCCTAAGATTGCAACCGATATACTCTCACAGCAGTGGAAATCTCCGAGGGCTTTTACACTTCGTCTGGCAGGCGGCGTACAAACTAGACGCGGGCGCGGCTATTGGAATTGCGATCGGATATGCTGATCAGTCTCTCGCAACCCTCCTACAGACGCGTTGTGCGTTGACCAGCGAAAATCGTTATGTTGACGACTGCCTTCAGGGAAGTACAAGTTTGACTACCTTCAGCTTGGTGCGAGCATAAGCCATATTATGGTAATCTGTCGACCACGTATGGAGACTGAGCGGGGCAATCTGCGGAAGAACTGAAAATGCTGCTTGCCATCCGTGAGATACCGCGGATCTGACTATCGACCTTCTTGTGCTGCGAACGTCAGGGCTTACCTACTCTCTCGTACTTGATGTACTTACCATTAACGCAATCCATGAATCAACATCACCGCAAACAATTCTCGTCTGCTAATAACAGGATAGCCGTGATCGTTGTTTCTGGAATTTGCATTCTTTGGGGACTCGTTATCCTGGGCGACGCAAATATTCGCTTTAGGCGCGACCGCTATTCAATGCAACTCGAGACTGCAGTACAGGCACACAATGCCGAAGAGGTGCGCCGACTGTTGGACAAAGGCGCCGATCCCGATGCACGCAATGTTACTTCACCCCGAACCGGCGTATTTGAAATTCTTCGATCACAATTGATGCCGCATCCGCCTGAACGATCACCCACATTTCTCGTAATTGCATGCCAGGAAAATGACGAAGATATTGCGCACGTGCTGATTGAGAAGGGAGCGTCCGTAGATCCCCAGAGTCTCTCGGCACAAACCCCACTTGGTGCAGCGGCGGCAGTTGGAAACAGACACCTGGTAGATTTGCTACTTGCGCATGGAGCTAGACCCAACCGACAGGAAGAGAATGGGATGACGGCGCTTATATATGGCAGCAGTTCCGATGCAATTGTTCAGGACCTGCTAAAGTCCGGAGCGGACCCCACCATCAAAACAATCACCGGATATTCGCCAGTAATCGCAGCATTACAGTCCGGAAACATGCACAGCGTAAAGCGCCTGATTGACGCCGGCGCCACATTACGCGGTGTTCCCATATCCGTTTCGACTTACGGCGGCAATATCGGTCCAGACATCATCGCATTGCTCGTCCACAGTGGCGCCGATCTTCAATCAAGAAATAATAAGGGCGAAACCGCGCTATTTCAGTTCAGCAGACCAGAGTCCGATATTGCTTCGCTTCGGCTGTTACTGGCGGCAGGTATCCCCGTTAATGCACAGGATGAAAAGGGGAGGACAGCGCTAATGAACGCAGTTGGCAATGTCGAATATGATGGCCAACCTGGAAATTTAGACATCGTAAAGCTTCTCCTTCGCCATGGTGCGATGCCGGGCATTAGAGATAAGAACGGTCATGACGCATCGTGGCATGCGACCATTGGTATACGCACAAATAATGGGGGCGGGGAGCAACAGAGAGCGATTGTTGATATGCTCAAGTCCGCTATTCGGTGAGGGCTTACCTCAACGAACCTGTCCTGGCTGACAATATCGGCCCAGCCAAATGGATATCAGGATGGAGGTCGCCAAGCTGTATAATCAAGAGCCATTATCCTGATGAGCATTCGCTTATCACCCGGACGCAGACGTAACCATGTGCTATAATAGTGCGTCTAATTGTAAGGCAATATCATTTATTGGGTTAACATTGAAGCTTGACCCAGTGTGGAGGTAGTCGCGTGCCAAAGATCGATACCGCCGATTTCAAGAATGGCGTGTCCATCATTCTCGAGAACGATATTTTTACCATCGTTTGGTTCCAGCATCATAAGCCCGGTAAGGGTGGCGCGGTTATGCGCACCAAGCTGAAGAACTTGAGAACCGGTGGCACGATCGACAGGACTTTTAATGCCGGTGAGAAGTTTGAGCAGGCAATTCTCGATAGACACCCGATGCAGTATCTGTACAAGCAGGACGACGAGTATATCCTGATGAACCCGGAAACGTTTGATCAGGTTAGTATCCGGGCTGAGACATTTGGGGACACGATTAAATACCTCACGGATGGCATGGAGATACAGGTTCTGGAGCACAACGAGAAGATTCTCGGCGCCGAAGTTCCTACCTTCGTTGATCTCGTGGTAGCACAAACGGATCCTGGCTATAAAGGCGATACTGCCTCCGGTGGTGGCAAGCCGGCTACTTTAGAAACCGGAGCCGTCATAACTGTGCCATTTTTTGTAAACGTGGGTGATAAAGTTAAAGTTGATACACGTACTGATTCCTATCTGGAACGTGTCAAATAGTTGCATGTAATGCGCCTCTCTGAAACAAGGCGCGCAGTGCTTACGTCTTCGGCATGTTAACTGTCCAATACAGTTAGTTGTAACTCCCCGTGGCAGCCGCAGGAGGTGATACTTGCGCATCCATAAATCTGGCAGTGGCATATCCGATATTCTAACAGAAGGCGTTCTTGATAATATCAAGAAGCTATTTCAGCTTGCACTCGCTGCCACCGGTATCATGTTCGGATACCTGATGTGGGGCCTTTTCACTGGCGCGCTTTCCAATTTTGCTGATAAACCAAATGAGGCAAGGCACGCTCTTGACGTAGTGAATCAGGTTTCCAACTACCTGAACGTCACCCTTGTCGTCACCCTCCTTACCGCGATACTCCTTTACTATGAGGAGGCAGTTTTCGGATTTTCACTCCTGGCGATATCGGCCTTTCTCGCCTACGGGTTCCAGTTTGCTATCGATCTCCTCTTTGATTCGGATGCGCATAAGTTAACTGCCGGCGATGCATCAAAGGCTCTGATGCATGAGCTCTTCCTCATGGCTATCATGATAGGGGCGCCAGGTATCCTGATGGTGCTGCGCTCGATGGGTGCTCGCTTCTTAGAGATGCGTGAAGGCGACGACCTAACCAATATTCAGTATGGAAGCGCAGCGACTAAAGAGAAGGTGCCCCGCGCCGTTTTGCCTGTGCTATCGAAGTGCTGGCAGCTGCCTTACTGTCGCTCGGGTGTGCGAAAGAACTGTCCAATCTTCCTTGCAAAGACAAAGTGCTGGAAAGAGCGTACGGGCTGTATGTGCGATGAAAACATCCTGATGCTGGCCATGGGAGGCACAGAGGCGCAAGCTCCTGTCAATATGACGAAGGAGATCGGATTCGTGCCGATCGGCGATCTGCTGGCAACGGACACTAAGAGGGCGAACATCGCGACACGCGTTGGGCCACACGGAGTAAGGATTCCGGTCAATCCAAACATTTCAGACGCTCAGAAGCGAGACCGGTGCCGCAACTGTGTTATCTACAATGAGCACCAGAGAAATAAGTTTTCATTTTTCTCTGTGCCAGTCACCCTTGCCGTGCCTGTGATCGTTGCTTTTCAATTCGATAACCTGCGGATGCTGCTCACTGAGGCATTGAGGACAATCGATAAGATCGTTGCGCACCTCAATCTGTCTGGAGACGCGGTTAGCTCAGGGTTGACAAAGGAGATATCGGGTTCAATGCCAATAGAAACGATCCTGATCGTTTGTCTAACACTGGTATTGATGACCTGGGCACAAAGACTTCTGGAATACTGCGTCTTCAAGATTAAGATCTAGTGCGTAACGAACGAACGCCGGGTACCAATAAGCGCGCGAATTGGGATGATCGCATTAGTGCTGCCAGGCGATAAGAGGAGTCTATGGACCTCGTTGAAATCGAACATCTGATGGACTTAGTAAAGAGGTCCGAGATTCGTGAGTTGACACTTAAGCAGGGTGACGCGAGACTCACGTTAAAGAAGCAGCTTAACGTTACTGCGAGCTACCCGGGGGCTGAGGAAGACGGATTGTACTCTCCTGACGGCAGAGAGCTCGTCTACAACGGCGATGGGTCTGTAACAGCTGAAGTGATCGAAGGTAATGAACCCGTAACGCTAGAGATCAACTCGCCCCTTGTTGGGGTATTTCGGCACATTAAGCCGATGGTAGGGCTTGGGGCAAATGTCAAGTCTGGCCAGGTAATCGCTGTGATTGAAGCAATGAAGCTCAATACCGATATCAACTCATCAGCCGATGGCGTTGTCGTAGAAACCTATGTTGAAGACGGCATGCCAGTAGAGTACGGCCAACCGCTGTTCGGGATTAAGGTCACGAAATAGTATCAGTCGGTCTAAGTCCGAAGGAGAAATCCATGGAAGCTAATACATCTGAGCGAAGCGTGCGACAAGGCGGTTTCTCATTGATTGAGATCCTTGTTGTGTGCGTACTTCTCGTGGCGCTAAGCGCTGGCATGTATTCTTTTATGGCGGGTAAAAGCAAGCCAGGCGAAAAGGCTCGCGCGCCATTGGAGCGGGCCCATGATCCGGAGTGCATTAATAATCTATCGCAATTGCGCCAGGCGCTATTAATGGCTCAGTCATCGGATGAAAATAACAAATATCCGCCGAAGTTGACCGACTTAAAGGGCATGCCACAGAGCTTCTTTTCTTGTCCGGAAAGTCATGAGCCTTATCAATATGATCCTGAGACGGGTACAGTAAAGTGTACGCGAGCGGGGCATGAGAAGTACTAGCGCATCTTCACTCGCGATAGATGCCCGTTTGTTCTGCTTTGCTATCTGCTGACCGCTTCGATTACGAGCTCGCAGTGCAGTAGCAGTTAGACCCCGTTTGGCAATATCAACAGGGGTGACGGATTCATCTTGATCCGTCACCTTTGTAGCGTCACTGGCGCCGCGATTTTTGCCGACGTCCATTAAGTTACATAAAGGGATCTATGTTCAAAAAGATACTTATAGCGAACCGTGGCGAAATTGCTGTCCGAATAATCAGGGCATGCAAAGAGATGCGGATACGCACTGTCGTGGTTCACTCAACTGCCGACACGGATTCGCTGCCAGTACATCTGGCCGATGAAGCCGTTTGCATTGGGCCGCCAGCGCCAAAGGATAGCTACCTTCATGCGCCGAATATCATCAGCGCTGCTCACATAACTGGGGCAGATGCCATACATCCTGGTATTGGCTTCCTCTCGGAACGATCGTCTTTTGCAGAAGCGTGTGAAGCGTGTGGACTGAAATTTATCGGCCCGAGTTCTGCTTCCATGGAAAAGATGGGTGATAAATCCGCTGCGCGTGAAACGATGCGTGCAGCTGGAGTTCCTGTTATTCCGGGCAGTCCTGGGCCAATCGCCTCTGAGCAGGAAGCGCTGGCTTTTGCACAGAAAGCCGGTTATCCGCTCCTAATTAAGGCATCTCTCGGTGGCGGCGGGCGCGGAATTCGCCTCGTGCAGAACGATGAAGAGCTTCCACGGCAGCTCGATATGGCACGCAATGAGGCGTTAACTTCATTTGGCAGCCCTGATGTGTATATCGAGAAATTCGTGGAAGAACCTCGTCATATTGAGGTGCAGATCATTGCGGACCAACACGGACACGTCGTCCATCTTGGAGAGCGAGACTGTTCGATCCAGAACCTCCGACATCAGAAGCTGGTTGAGGAAGCTCCAGCATCGAGCCTAACTCAGACACAGAGAAATAGAATTGGCGATGCTGCAGTTCGCGCTGCCCGAGCAATTGGTTATACTAATGCCGGAACAGTCGAATTTCTCGTAGATAAGCGCGGCGATTTTTACTTCTTGGAGATGAACAAGCGACT
>CAIXIX010000149.1 GCA_903919615.1 uncultured Chthonomonas sp. | reverse complement strand
GCTTTCGCAGGGCTCCGCCCCGCACCCCGCTAAGGAGGGCTAGCGCCGCCCTCATTAGTATCCTCCCGCGATTTGAAAAATGGCCTCAAGACGGACCATTGTCACAGCCGCCCGCAAGCTTACGTGGGTTTAAAGACTCACCATCGCCGTGCCAACGGTGCCCCGGAGTTTCGGCTTTGCGTTCGCTGAGAGTATCTGCCCGGCCAGGTTGGGGGGGTGTGCGGATGGTGTTTTCTTATCTGCGATTGAATGGTTCTGTGCATGCATCCGGTAGGCGACGTATCACTGCCCTACGCCCTTAATCGCTCATTATTCGCGCGGGCGCAGTGAACCCGGGGCGCTGCGATAGATTGTGTAGCGTAAACAGGCGGGATTGGCTGAGCCGCGTCCCCCTTGCAGCCGCACGCCGCTCCTGATTCCCGTTCCATTGTCTTCAATGGGGCATTGATCTGCAACCCTACGCCCTTATTCGCTCATATTTCGCGTGGGCGCAGTGAACCCGGTTCGCTGCGGTAGCACACGTTTCGTATCTGTTTTCTGCTTCCCGATAGGCTGCCTGGTGGGCATCGACGGAGCCGGAACGGGCTATGTTTTGGGTGTGGTTGGTGAGGAGGTTTTCTAGACTGACCTGTTGTGCTGTCTGGCCGGCGTAAATGGGACTTTCACGCGGTTTACTGGCGTGCCTATGAACCTGTTCAGCAGGAAGATATTTGCACGGAGGTCCGGGTTGTGCTGTATCGTAGTACATTCGTTTTCAATCTGGACCGTGGTGCAGGCGCCACTGGCCAGGACTGTCATGTATTTGATCGCAGTTGGCAGGAATTTGGCCAGTTCCAGGTTGGCTCTGTTCATGTATTCCGGCAGCCCTTCTCGGACGACAGATTGGGGCTCGAATTTTTGCGGCTCCGAACATGCGTCGGTCGAAAGGTCGAAATAGCCTGTATCGGCTTCCGCTTTCTGGCTCTCGTCGATTGCGTCCAGGATGGATGTCGATGCACCCGTGACGCGACTGGCAATATATTCGATTGCGCGTGCTGAGGGAGCTCGGGTGATGGTGATCTGCTTACCCTGGTGTTCGGATTGCACGGTGATGCCGGCAGAGAGTTCCTTGAGCCGTTCAATTGCCATCGGAATGGCCGCTTGGAACTTCCTTTCGCAGATGGCATACAGTTCCGTGTGGTCTTTGCCTGTGACGGGATCTACTGGCACGAGGTATTTCACCTCCTCCGAACCGTCGTCTTTGCGGTAGATTTCGATCTTCGCGCCGGGTATGCCGAGGGTTTGATTGATGATGAATTCTAGCGCCACCTGGTGGGGTGGGACTGCATATATTTTCTTGGCTGACGGGTCAGTTTGTTCCTGTGGGTCGACGAGAACGCCATTTGCGCTCGCTATGATGCGGTCTGCGGCTGCGGGGACTTCGGCGGTTATGATTTCGGAGGTTTCGCCGAGGAGGGCTGAGGTTTGCATGATCTTTGTTTTTCCTGTTCTCGGTTTGTGCTTGGAGTTTTTGTTGGGTTTTCGTTGATTGGATTGCGCTGCGAGCGCGGATATTGCTCCGTGATAGGAGTTTTGCGGTGCTCCGCGAGGTTGAGGTGTTTGTTTTTTCGTCGGTTGGTGTACGCTTCGTAGGAAGCTATTGCCCCGTG